>JAFTVH010000152.1 GCA_017465845.1 Lachnospiraceae bacterium
AATGGACTTGCGGAAGGAAGCGTCAATAAGTTAAAGGTAGTGAAACGGATTATGTATGGCCGCAACAGCTTTGAATTACTGAAAGGGAAGCTATTGCGGCTTGAATTAAGACACAAAATCAACTAACTTTGGAAAGAACCAAAAAACACTTGACAACAGTTTAATGCGCCACTATAATAAAGTAAATTAAAACAAGTCACAAAGACAATGACGGAGACAGTACATTTATTCCAAAGTTACAGAGAGCCGCGCAAGCTGAGATGCGGTACCGGTAGAATTTATGTAAGATCCCTCCCGAGTCGCAGCACCAAAGTCCGATAGATTGGGAACATTCGGGCCGGTAGATGCTGACGGGTTCCTCCCGTAACAGAGGACGCATATGCTGGTATGTCGTAAATGGGACAAAAGTAATTATTAGCTTCTGCCGTTTACGGTAGGAGCTTTTTTGATACTTGGAAGAAGTATTCCGGGATAAGGATTCCAGAATGGGACAAAGAGTAACTGACAGCCGGCTGTGTGTACAGAGCGGCTGTTTTTGTATTCTTTAGAGTTTATGGATTTTATGGATAGGAAAAGCATTATGCAGAAAGAGGAGAAGCAGATGAAAGATACGATTGAAATCAGATGGCACGGAAGAGGCGGTCAGGGCGCCAAGACTGCAGCGCTTTTGCTGGCGGACGTAGCCTTTAAGACAGGAAAATATGTGCAGGGCTTTCCGGAGTATGGTCCGGAGCGAATGGGTGCCCCCATTACTGCGTATAACAGAATCAGTACAAGCCCTATTACAATTCATTCCAATATTTATTATCCCGATTTTGTGGCAGTGGTGGATGACAGCCTGCTGGAGGCTATTGACGTAACCCACGGATTGAAATCGGAAGGAGCAATTGTCATCAATACCCAGCTCCCCAAGGAAGAGGTTGTGAAGCACTTGAGAGGTTATGAAGGAAAAGTGGTAACATTGGATGCCAGAAAGATTTCAGTGGAAGCACTTGGAAAATATTATCCCAACTCTCCTATGCTGGCAGCTATGGTAGCAGTATCCGGTGTCATGGAGAAAGAGACTTTCTTAAAAGAAATGAAAGCTTCCTTTGAACATAAATTTGCTAAGAAGCCGGAGGTTATTGAGGGGAACATGAAGGCGCTGGAACTGACCTTTGAGGCCATTCAGACGGATTGAAACCAGACGATAGCTACGGAGCATAAGTACATATTACAATAAGAGAGGAATATCCCATGAAAGCGATAGATATCAACGAAAAGAGCCCCTGGCAGGATATCACAGAGGGCAATAAGATTTACGAACCTGCAACTTCAAGAAATTTCTGCACCGGAGAATGGCGTACATCCACACCGGTAATGAACTGGGAAAAATGCAAACAGTGCCTGCTGTGTGCACCTGTCTGCCCGGATTCTTCCATCCCGGTCTGCGAGGGCAAGCGCCAGGAATTCGACTATGATCACTGCAAGGGCTGCGGCATCTGCGTAAAGGTGTGCCCTTTCGGTGCAATTACCATGAAGGAGGGCAAATAAATGGCAATCAGAGAGCGTTTATCAGGTAACGAAGCAGTAGCATACGCTATCAAGCAGATCAACCCCGATGTTATGCCTGCTTTCCCTATTACTCCTTCCACGGAGATTCCACAGTATGTGGCCAATTACATAGCAAACGGAGAAGTCGATACCGAGTTCATTCATGTAGAAAGTGAGCACAGTGCCATGAGTGCAGCACTTGGTGCATCGGCAGCAGGTGCCAGAACTCTGACTGCTACATCATCCTGCGGTATGGCTCTGATGTGGGAGGAACTGTATGTTGCAGCTTCCGACCGTCTTCCTATCGTGCTGGCACTGGTAAACAGAGCACTTACCGGCCCCATCAATATCAATGCAGACCATTCCGACAGTATGGGTGCCAGAGATGCCGGCTGGATTCAGATTTATGCAGAGTCCAATCAGGAAGTCTATGATAATTTCCTTCAGGCTTTTCCTATTGCAGAGCATAAGGATGTGCGCCTGCCCATCATGATCTGTCAGGACGGTTTCATTACCAGCCACGGTGTGGAAAACATTCTGCTGACCGAGGATGAAAAGGTAAAAGAGCTGGTAGGAGAGTACTGTCCTGAACATTATCTTTTGAATACAAAAGAGCCTATGGCTGTAGGACCTTACGCAGTGTCCAACTATTATATGGAAACAAAACGTGCCCAGAGACAGGCTATGTTAAATGCCAAGAAAGTAATCCTGGAAGTGGCTGCCAAATACGAAGCGCTGACCGGCAGAAAATACGGCTTCTTTGAGAGCTACTGCATGGAGGATGCAGAGTATGCTATCGTCATCATCGGTTCCGCAGCAGGTACCTGCAAAGCTGCCATCAACAAGATCAGAGAAACTACCGGTAAGAAGGTAGGTCTGGTGAAGATCAGAGTCTTTCGTCCTTTCCCGGAGGAAGAGCTGGCAGAAGCCCTCAAGGGAATGAAAGCCATTGCAGTCATGGACCGTTCTGAGATGTTCTCTGCTACAAGCGGCCCCCTGGGAGCAGAAGTACGTGCAGCACTTTACAGTGCAAAATCTCAGGCAGAGCTGGTAAACTATTTCTACGGACTGGGCGGCAGAGATATTACCGTGGAAGATTTTGAACAGGTATATGAGCGTCTGGAGAACATTGCCGAGACACACGAGATTCCCGATATGTACGATTACATCGGACTGCGCAGCAAGGGGGAGGAAAAATAATGGAAAAAGCATATCAGTTAAAAGAAGTCATGAGCAGACCTGAGCGTCTGGCTCCCGGTCATAGAATGTGTGCAGGCTGCGGCGGAACGGTTACCGTACGTGCGGTATTGAGAGCCCTGCATCCGGAAGATAAAGCAGTCATCGGCAACGCTACCGGCTGTCTGGAGGTATCTACCTTCATGTATCCGTATACTGCTTACGAAGACAGCTACATTCACAATGCCTTTGAAAATGCAGGTGCCACCCTGTCCGGCGTGGAGACTGCTTACAGAGTCCTTAAGAAAAAAGGTAAACTGACCGATAACTATAAATTCATTACCTTTGGCGGAGACGGCGGTACATACGATATCGGATTCCAGTCATTGTCCGGCGCAATGGAGCGTGGTCATGACATGGTTTACGTCTGCTACGATAACGGTGCTTACATGAACACAGGAACACAGCGTTCCTCAGCTACTCCTCAGTATGCAGATACCACCACCACACCTGCCGGAAAGGTATCCAACGGTAAGGTGCAGATTCGTAAGGATCTGGCTGCCATTATGGCAGAGCATCACATCCCGTATGTGGGTCAGACTACCTTTACCGGTAATTTTAAAGATATTCATACCAAGGCAGAGAAAGCCATTTATACACCCGGCGCAGCATTCCTGAATGTCATGTCTCCCTGCCCCAGAGGCTGGGGCTATGACCCTTCCGAGATGATGAACATCTGCAAATTGGCAGTGGATACCTGCTACTGGCCGCTGTATGAGGTCGTTGACGGAAAGTGGATGTTGAGCTACGAGCCCAAGAAGAAGCTTCCGATTGAAGAGTTCCTGAAGCCCCAGAAGAGATTCAAGCATCTCTTCAAGCCCGGAAATGAAGAACTGATTGCACAGTTCCAGGCGGAAGTGGATAGGAGATGGGAAGAACTGAGGGCGAAGTGCCAGTAAGTTGTTGGTGGTGTTCTATGTGGATTTATAGTGGGGGAGTTGACTCCCCCCGTTTTCTCATTGCGTCGCTGGTCTCCACAGTGTCCCTGTCCATATCCTGAAAGACCGGATTGGTTTTGAGCATTCCTTTGAGTTGGATGCACGGTTAAGTTCCTCGGCTTCTGCCATATTAATCTAATCCCGGGTACCTCGGAAATTGCTTTGAGACGATATTGTTGATTGTCGAGAAAAGTAAATTTAACTTGCATTTTATAATAAATGATTGTACAATAAATCCATCGATTAAATATGCCTTTTAATTTACTAATGATAAAAACGTCCAGACTGAGGGACGTTTTATTTATTTTAGGATTTTTAGGAGGACATAATGGAAAAGAACAGGGAAAGCAATGCAAAAGTTAATGTTATTACTGAGTTAGACGGAAAAAAGAGAATTTTGTCATTCCGATGATACAATAAATCTAAAAGGTTCAAATGAAAAAGCGAAGGCTAATATTGCTCCTGTGGTGGGTAAACTTATTCAGATTGCAAATAACAAAGTACAATATCCTGATTATGGTAATAGGCACAAGACAAAAGCAAAGCATGGATGGTACCGATATGATACACGATTTGGTATTCCGGTATATGACGAGAGAGGTGAGTTGATTAGATATAATATATTTTCTGCAAGAATGCTGGTTAGGTGTGACGAAGATGGAAGGTTGTATTTATACGATTTTGTTAGAACAAAAAAAGAAACGAGCAGCCCGCATGAGTAAATAGTTACTGTACGGTAGTAAACTTCGTTTCTTGTTAATAAGGTAATATATTTTAAGTCTGATGTCAATAGAATTTATTAACATTTTTCATTTCTCTTTTAGGTTTGGCGTTGGAATATTGAGAACACGATACAATCGAGATATAATTTCTTACAACACAATTGTGAAAAGGAAAAGAAAAATGATTAGATTTGCAACATTGATCGGTCTTGGAAAGATAGACTGCAATGGCTAATAAGAAGAACGGTGGGACAAGAAACAGGATATCCCACCGTTTTTTCCTACTGCACAAATTATTTTATTGCACTATAGAAGTAATAAGTGCCCGCTTTCACGGAATGTTCTTTCCCATCAATTACGATCACACTTTCCACCGGTGTTGTAATCTCATAACGCCAGTAGCCATCCTCCTTTTTCCATTCAGAAGATATCAGACCATGTCTTGTCTCCAGAGAGCCTTTCAGCCAATCCAGGCGAGCATCCGGAATCGGAGCAATACGCACTTTCGCATAACCCGGTGCTTCCTCCACGGGATTGATGCCCGCAGCCACACCGTATACCCAGTCTGCGACGGAACCGTAAGCATAATGGTTAAAAGAGTTCATGTCAGCACTCCAGAAGCTGCCGTCCTCCATGATACCGTCCCAGTGCTCCCAGATGGTGGTAGCGCCCTTGGTTACAGGGTAGAGCCAGGAAGGATACTTCTCTCGCAGAAGCAGGGAGTATGCCAGGTCTGCATAACCGTAGGTACTGAGCACGTGGAGCAGATAAGGAGTACCCACGAAACCGGTCTTATGCTGTACGCCACACTCTTTTATCATTTCAGCCAGCTGATCTGCTGCTGCCTGACAGTCTTTGGCTAACTTGAAATGCGCTGCCAGTACACATTCCGTCTGAGTGGTGTAGCTGGGGTAGGCATTGCGGAAAGCGGTCACAATGTTTTCGTAAAGTGATTCATATGCAGAGATATCTTTTCCCAGTACTTTGCCTGCTTTGATAACCAGTGAAGCAGAGTAGGCATAATATGCGGAAGCGATAAAATCTGCTCTTGTGGAGCCTTTATAGCTTCCGGAAGGAGCGTCCAGTCCCAGCCAGTCGCCGTAATGTTTGCCACCGGTCCAAAGATAAGGGGTTGTGGTTACGGAAGTAATATAATCTACCCACTTACTCATGCAGGCAAATTGATTTTCCAGAATCTGAGGGTTGCCGTAAGCCATATATACTTCCCATGGGCAGATAGTGGCTGCATCGCTCCAGGCGGCACTTGCAGGCATTTTTTGCAGCAGATCGGGAATGACGTGACCTACATAGCCGTCTTCGTGTTGGTCGGCAGCCATATCAGCCAGCCACTTGGTAAAGAATTTCTCTGCGTCATAGTTGGTACATGCGGTGCGCACGAATACCTGTGCGTCGCCGGTCCAGCCAAGTCTCTCATCGCGCTGGGGACAATCAGTGGGGACATCAAGGAAGTTATCTTTCTGACCCCAGATGATGTTGGAAAACAGTTTATTAAGCAACGGATTGGAGCAGCTTAAGTAGCCGATCCTCTTCATGTCAGAGTGAACAGTAATGGCAGTAAAATTGTCTAGGGATGCCTTATCAGTACCGCCCGGAAACTGATTGATCCGAATGTAGCGGAAGCCCCAGAAAGTCAGCTTGGGCTTATAGGTCTGCCTGCCATCCCGGCAAATGTAGTGATACTGCGCCTTGGCACTGCGGTAATTTTGGGTGTAGAAGTTACCGTCCTTGTCCATGACCTCTGCGAAAGACAGGTCAACCATGTCGCCGGATTTGGCTGTTACAACAGTTTCCACATATCCGGTAACTTCCTGCCCAAAGTCTATAACCACCTCTCCCTTGGGGGTGGTAAAGGTACGTGCAGCAGACACACGTTCCTGCTCGCGGATTTCTTCGCCTTGTTGAGGAATCAGGGTATCAGAAGGTCCGTCAAAGACACTCACTGCCTGATCATAAGCAGCTTCAAAGGTTGCGTCCACGATTTCTCCGTCGTATATTTCAGAGAAACGCACCTGACTTTCAGATACCTTCCAGCTTTCATCAGAAGTAATGATTTCCTGTGAGCCGTCTTCATAGCTTACGGTGAGCTGTGCCAGCAGCCCGGCAGGATTGGCACAAAACTGATCCTGATAGAGAGAAGTTCCCCAGGGACCGGGCATGCGACTGCGATACCAGCCCTTTCCCACCAGGACTGTCAGTTGATTTTCTGTTGAGAGCAGTTCGGTTACATCATACTCCTGATACTGAAGTCTCTTCTGATAGGAAGTCCAGCCCGGGGCAAGAATAAATTCCCCGATTCTCCTTCCGTTCAGTTCTGCTTCGTAGACTCCCAGTGTGGTGATGGCAAGCGTAGCTTTGCTCACGGTTCCCTTTAAGGAAAAGTCCTTCAAAAATATGGGTGCCACATCGCCGGTGTCCGCAGCCGGCTTAATCCATTTAGCAATCCATTCCATGGTAAATACCTCCTTTTGCCACATAGTAATAGAATTTTCGCTGCGGTCTTCTTGACATTAAATATAGCAGATTGTAGAATTGAGAAAAACTCCTTCTTTTGACATAAATAGGGGGTTGATTTAACTAGATTGCGAAAGTCAGTTTTACAACAGACGGACAAGCATAATATGAGGAAAGAAAACAGGTGCACCGGAAAAGATTTGGAATTTGTACGGGCGCCGGTCAGGAGTAAATATGCCGCAGAAAACGAAAACAGTAATACTAAGCAATAACGCCGCAGAACCGGATGATAAATTGATGGTAAAACCCTTTGTTCAGTCAGATGTTACTGCCCATGACCATGACTGCTTTGAACTGGCTTACGTTACAGGCGGAACCGCCGTACAGACATTGAATGGGGTACCTGAGACAGTTCGCAGGGGCGATTACTTCATTATTGACTACGGCAGCGAACACAGCTATCAGAATACTCGAAATTTTACTTTAATTAACTGTCTGTTCCTGTCGGAGATTATTGATGATACGATGGCAGGCTGCCGCTCTTTTGATGAACTGTTGCGTGTGTGCCTGATCCGCTATCGTAGGCAGTATCTTGGAAAAACACCGGTCAATCGTATTTTTCATGATGAAGACGGCCGTGTCCTGAACCTGCTTCAAGGCATGCAGGAGGAGTATCTTGCCAAGAATACAGGTTACCGTGAGATTTTCAGGGGAAGACTTTTGGAAATCCTGATTCTGACGATGCGAAAAGTGGTAGAAGAGCACGACTCCGGAAATGACCAGAGCAACCGAAGCGACATGGTTCAAGAAGCCATACAATACCTGGAACTTCATTATAGTGATAAGGCTGTGCTGGGAAGCTTCTGCAGTAAATACCATTACAGTCAGCAGTATGTCAGCAGGCGGTTCAAGCAGGAGACCGGGCTTACTGCTTTGGAATATCTGCAGAAGATACGTATTGAAAAATGCTGTGAACTTCTTGCAGGCAGCGAGTTATCTGTGCAGGAGATCGCCCATAGTGTGGGCTATGAGGATGCTAAATTTTTTCAACAGGTGTTCAGACGGATGCTTAAGATGTCACCCAGGGAATATCGCAGAACAGCGCTGTCCGGTAGGGCATAGAGAGTGTGAATAGTGGAGTGTAAATGCAGATTTCAATTTGCACCTTGCGAATTACATCTGTATCGGCTATACTGAAAACAGAACTGCAGAAAGGACGGAAAGGAAAATGGAAAAATGTTTTAATGTTACAGCAACTTGTGTTCCTTCCATGCACTATATGGTAGATATTTCCGGGAAAATAGATAGAATTATATCGGAGTTAATTGATAAAAACTATTACTTTACCATAAATCGTGCCAGACAATATGGAAAGACTACAACCCTGTCCAGACTTGCAGCCAGGTTGAGAGAAAAATATTATGTGATCCGTATCAGCTTTGAGGGCGCAGATGATCTGTTTGCTTCAACTCAAAATATGGTCAATGGATTTGTGTGGTTGACTGCAAACGAATTAAAGAAAACGGAACTTTCACCTTCTGTCCTTGCAAAATGGACAGAACCGATTTTGGCACCGCTTGAGTTAATGCAATTAAGCAGTCGTATCACCGAATTGTGCAGCAGCTCGGACAGAGAAGTCATCCTGATGATAGATGAGGTAGATAAGTGCGCTAATAATGAGCTTTTTTTAAGCTTCCTGGGAATCTTGCGGGATAAATATATCAGAAGGGCAGACGGCGAAGATATTACATTTAAAAATGTTATTCTGGCCAGCGTCTATGATATTAAAAATCTAAAGAGAAAGCTCCGTTCAGAGGAAGAGCATCACTACAACAGTCCGTGGAACATTGCGATGGACTTTGATATTGACATGAGTTTTACAACGGGTGAAATCGCTACGATGCTCCGAGAGTACGAGAAAGACCATCAATTTGGAATGGATGTAGAGTGGTTCAGCAGCCAACTTTATGAATATACTTCCGGCTATCCTTACCTGGTATCCAGAATCTGTCAGCTAATTGATCAAAAGGTAGGGAAAGAAGCCCAATATTCAGCTCCGGGGAGCGCATGGAGTCCGGAGGGGTTCCAGAGAGCTGTTAAATTGTTGTTATCAACGCAATGCACACTTTTTGACGATATGAATAAGAACCTTGACAGATATCCGGAATTGGATGAAATGATGAAAACGATGTTATTGCAGGGGGTATCCTATCCTTATACAATTAGCGATAACACTACGCAGTTAGGTGTTCAGTTCGGATATTTTAAGAATAGCAATGGTGCGCTGGCGATTGCTAACCGCATCTTTGAGACGTATTTGTATGACATGTATTTTATGCGGTGTTGGAAATTATTATGTCGAAGCGAATAAAGACGGAAAGACGATTATGGAAGCTATATTATGATAGTATGAAAAAGAGGCAGGTTCAAAATGAAACTAATCATCTTGAACCTGCCCTCTTTTTATCAGCGGAGATGGTGGGATTTGAACCCACGCACCCGTGAAGGTCTATCGCATTTCGAGTGCGACCTCTTCAGCCACTTGAGTACATCTCCATTAGTACCAACTTCCTTATTTTATAGTACTTTCACATTTTTGGCAAGCCCCAATTAAGAAAAATCCATATCTTCCACATAAAAAGTTCGGAAATGTCATGAATGGTCTGTTTTATCACGTTGTTGCCCCTGTTATGAGGATGCTATAATTTATTAGTAGGAAAATGGTATAAGGAGGAAGAACATGGAAAAGTTGAAAAGCAAATGGGACAAAGGCATTACCATTATGCTGGAAAAGAATGCAGATGAGCCGATTGTTCTGGCGGCGAAAGATTTGCAGAAGGATCTGATGATATTATCCGGGCAGACAGAGGGTGTTTTGATTGCACAGGATGGAACTGAAACAGACAATTCCTGCCCGGCGACAATTCGCATAGTGAATTTTGCCGGTAAATCCCAATCTTTTACCGAGGTGGAACAGGAGCTGAAAGGCTATGTCGGGTTACATACGGAACATGTGGTATGGCAAACGGAAGCTTACATGGTTCAAGTGCAGGACGGACAGGTCATCATTGCCGGTTATGATACATTGGGAACCGTGTTTGGTATCTATGCTTTTTCCGGCAAGGTACTGGGTGTAAACCCCATGTATCGGATGAATGATTTATTGCCAAAACGGAACGAACAGTTCTATATAGAAGATACATGCTTTTTCTCTGAACCCCGCAAAATTCGTTTCCGTGGCTGGTTCTTAAATGATGAGGATCTGCTGTCAGATTTTAAGGAAGACCATGGAAAACGGAACATTGATTATCGTTTTTATCAGAATGTCATGAAGCCGGATGTGCTTGATACGATTCTGGAAACTGCACTTCGTCTGGAAATAAATCTCATCATTCCGTCATCCTTTGTAGACATTGCCAATCCTGCGGAGGAAGAACTGATCAAGGCGGTATGCAGACGCGGTTTGTATATTTCCCAGCACCATGTGGAACCCATGGGAGTGTCGTACTTTGCCGCAGATGCTTATATGAAAAAGCATGGAACAGAAGGAGAAGTGGTATCCTTCATCCAAAACAGGGCCCGCATGGAAGAAATCTGGCGCTATTATGCAGAAAAGTGGGCTGTCTATAAAGACCACGTGATCTGGCAGTTTGGTTTACGCGGAAAGGCAGATCAGGCAGTATGGAAGACTGACAGCAGTATATCTATCCGTCCGGAGGACAGAGGCAGAATTCTGACAGATGCCATAGCAACCCAGTACAGAATTGTCAGTGAAACGCTGAATGGCGAGGAATTCTTTTCTACAGCAACATTATGGATGGAAGGTGCCGAGTTATATGGATTAGATTGTCTCAAAATTCCGGAGAAAACAATTGTTATCTTCAGCGATATCGGCTGTACACAGATGTTTGGAGATGATTTCTATCGTGTGAAGAGAAAACCGGACCAGAAGTATGGTATTTACTACCATGTGGGATTCTGGGGAGAGGGTCCTCACCTTGCAGAAGGCTGTGATCTGCGGAAAATGGAATTTTCTTATAAAAAAGCAGTGGAATATGATTCTCTTTATTATTCCATCCTCAATGTATCCAATTTACGCCCTCTTCATTTTTCCGCATGGGTGAATGCAGAGATATTGAAAAATCCGGAAGGCTTTGAGCAGGAGAAAATTGTTCAGCGCGTGCTGCAGGCAAATTTCGGAGAATCAGCCGTTCTTGCAGAAAAGTTGTATAAAGAGTATTATTCGGCAATCTGGGATATGGGAATAGAAGAAGAACTGAAATTGTGTAATAAGCATGGTTTTTACTATCATGATTATGGTGAGATTCCTTACCCGGAATATCCGGCTACCGATGGTGTGCTGAGAAGAATCGGACTCAGCAGTTTGAAGGAAATGTTTTATATTGAAAATGTTGAAGAAAAGATACCGCGCTTAAAGGAAAGCGAAAAACGATTTGCACAACTGCTGAAGGAAATTGATGAGGCAGAAGCGCTTATGGCGCCTGAAACCGTGGATTATCTGCGCAAATTCTTGAAATTACAAACCTCCTATATGCTTCAGCTGACACGCTGGTGTCTTGCTTGTCATGAATATATGAGCAATGGACAGACAATAAAAAGTGCCGAGGATGCAGTAGGCTGCCTGGAAACCATCCTGGAAGAAAGAAAGGTTCTGGAACAGGGATACTGGCAGGGCTGGTATGTGGGAGACAAAAAAATGGATATTCGGGATTTGCTGGAACGAACCAGGAGAGTTACAGGATTATAAATTGGGTCATGACAACTGCAAAAAATATGTATTCAGGAGAGAGAAAGAATATGGAATATAAGGAATATGGTCATTTCTCTGAGGATGGCAGAGAATATGTGATTACGGAGCGCAAAACTCCAAGGCATTGGTACAACTATTATTTCAACGACACTTACAATGGATTTGCCTCCCAGGTAGCGTATGGTGAGGGAATCTGTCAGGATCATATGGGAAACAGGGTATTTCTTGTTTCTGACAGATGTGTATATATCTGTGATAAGCAGGCAGGCACCTGGCATACGGCAAACGGTCTGCCCATGAGCTTGCAGTATGATGCCTATGAATGCAGGCATGGTCTGGGATATACGGTGATCACCTGTGAAAAAGACGGGATTGAAAGTGAATATACCATCTTTGTTCCGGCAGAGGGAGATTTTGAACAGTGGATCGTTAAGGTAAAAAATAAGCGCAGGGATGCTGCAAAATTAAGTGTGATCGGCTACTGTGCAACAGAAACAGATCATGTTTATCGTCCCCAGGGATACAACAGTGATTCTGCCGAGTTTGACAAAGAGAATCATGCCCTGTGTGCAAGAGTGATCGGTAAGATCGGTCCGAAAAAGCCCGGACTTACCTATGGCTATATGAGCAGTGATGGTGAGATCATCGGTTTTGACGGCCGTAAAAATGCTTTTATCGGAACCTATGGCAGCAAGGATGCACCGGAAGCTCTTTGTCAGCATGGCGGCTGCACCAATTCGGATGCGTGTGTGGAAAAGCTTTGCTATGCATTGGAATGTGCCTGTGAACTGGCGCCGGAGGAAAGTAAAACAATTTGTTTTCAGGTGGGACACGCAAAGAATAAGGAAGATTTAAAACTAAGCCTGCGCTCTTTGGAAAAAGGAATTCCTCAGAAACTTTTACAGGAGGTTCGGGAGCTTCGGCTGAACCAGATAGACGGCGTAACCATACAGACACCGGATGAAAAGCTGAATCTTGCTTTCAATGGTTTCTATAAGTATTCCACCAATATGGGTTCCCGTTGGGCAAGAGTGCGTCATAATGGTTATCGCGACCTGGCAAGTGATACGGAATGTTTTTCTGCTTTCCAACCGGAAGAAGCCTGGAAGCGTTTTGTACGGATTCTTTCCTATCAATATTCCAATGGATATGCTCCGAGAACTTTTATTGACGGTCAGATTAAAGCCAATAATTTCTCTGATTGTGCAGTGTGGCTCACTTTTACAGCTCATGCTATCATTATGGAACTGGGAGATATCACTTTACTGGACGAAGAGGTACCTTTTAATGATGGAACAAAAGCCAGTGTATTTGAACATCTGCGCCGTGCGGTGGAATATCTGTATGAATTTAAAGGCATGCATGGGCTGATTAAAATCTGGGGCGGCGACTGGAATGACGGAATGAATTATGCGGGACTGGAAGGCAAAGGAGTCAGTGTATGGCTCTCTATTGCCTGGTACAGAGCCAACCGTATGTTCATGGAGCTGGCAAAGCTTCGGGGAGAAGACAGCGAGCTTATCCATAAGCATGAAACCATGGGTGAAGAGATGCGTCAGCTGATTGAAACGTATGGTTATGACGGGGAATATTACATCACTGCCATAAATGATCTGGGTGAGAAGATCGGTTCTAAGGAAAGCAAAGAAGGTAAGATGTATCTGAATCCACAGTTATGGGCAGTATTTGCACAGATTGCTCCCGTGGAAAAGCTGGAACGCATCATGGAAAAAGTTGATGAGAATCTGGAGACTCCTCTGGGAACCCTCGTAAACAACCCCGGTTATACAGAATGTGATCCCAATATTGGCAATATGACCATGCGTCCTCTGGGCACTCTGATCAACCAGGCAGTTTACCTGCATCCCATGTCATGGAAACTGGCTGTGGAAAGTATCATGAAACGTCCGGAGAAGCTTCAGATGACTTTGGAGAAGATTCTGCCCTGGAACCATAAGTGGGCAGTTACCTATGGTGAGCCCTACATTCTCTATAACTTTTATCATGGACCGGAAGCAGGTTACAGAGAAGGAACTCCCGGACAAAGCTGGCGTACTGCCACTACCGCCTGGGTAGTAAATTCTTTGATCCGTTTCGTCTATGGATTAAAACCCTGCCTGGAAGGAATGAAACTGGAGCCCTGCCTGCCTCCTGACTGGAAAGAATGTTCCATCACGAAAAAGTTCCGGGGATGCGTCTATGAAATTCGTTATCATCAGAAAGGGGAGAAACAGACCAATATGGAAATCCGGGTTGATGGTAAAAAATGGACGGAACAAGTACTGCCTCAGGAGAAAGGATGCGCATACATCGTGGATGTGTATTTGGGCAAATAGCATGTAAAATTGACGTAAAAATGGCGCGAAAAGCATGTAAAAAATGACGAAGTGCTGAAATATCCACTTGATTCTTAAATTTCACACTGCTTTTTGATGGGAATTTCGCCTGCGTCATGCTGGGTCAAGTATTTCCAGTTGCCACTTTTGCACAGATGATGCATAATGCAACTATCGGCACGAGCCAAGGCAAAACAGCGAAAGTCTTATGCAGAAAGCATTAGATCAAAAATGGAAACTAACGGCGAGTGCAAAAAAACAAAACAGCATATGCTGAAAATAACAGGAGGTATTAGGTTATGAAAAGAAAAGCATTAGCAGCTTTCTTAGCTGCGTGCATGTCAGTAACTTTACTGGCAGGCTGCGGAAACAGCGAAACCAAGTCTTCAGAGCAGTCACAGTCATCTGCAGAGAGTAAGAGCACTGAAGTACAGGGTACAGAGTCACAGGCATCTCAGGCAGAGGAAGTGGGCTATGAGCATGATTCTATTTTAAATGAAATAGGAACAGAGCCTTATGCAAAAGAGAAGGTAACAATTTCCATTGGTATTCAGCAGAATTCCAATATCGAGAATTTCGATACCAACTACATGACTGCTTTGGTTGAAGAAATTGCCGGTGTGGATTTGGAATTTGTAGAGTATCCCAGTAAGGAAATCAAAGAAAAGATCAGACTGCAGTGTGCAGCAGGCGGAGATGATCTTCCTGATATTCTGATTGCTTCTCTGGATGATGCATCTGTTTTAGAGATGGCAGAAAATGAGATGATTGTTCCTTTGGATGATTATTATGAGAACAGTTCCCTCTATTATACACCTGGTTTTGAAAAAGTAAAAGAAAGCAAGGGATATGACCTGCTTGAGCTGATCAGAGCCGCAGACGGACATGTTTATACTGTTCCTAAATATAATGAGACCCTGACAAGTCCCTGCTATTCAAGACTCTGGGTATATAAGCCCTGGTTGGATGCGTTGAATCTGGAAGAGCCGAAGACCACAGAAGAATTCTATAATATGCTCTATGCGTTCAAGACTCAGGATCCTAACGGAAACGGTAAAGCAGATGAAATTCCTGCACTGGCATCTGATTTTACAAAGCCCACTACTAACGGCGGTACTTTATTTACTACTATTATGAATGCATTTATCAGATGCAACACTGCTTCCGGATTCCTGGATGTTAAGGATGGACAGGTCACTGTTCCCTGGATAGAAGAAGAATTTAAAGAAGGTATCAAATATGTAAGAAGTCTGACTACAGAAGGCCTGCTGGATCCCGTGTCCTTTACTCAGGATGCAGATTCCTTTAAGACCATTATGAATGCTGAAGGCGATCAGCTGGTTGGATGCTTCTCTTATGGTTCCGATTCCTTTATTTTAAGCACTCATGCATCTAAGGGCGGTTGGATTCTGCTTGAGCCGTTGACAGGTCCTGAAGGTGTGTGCACTTCTTCTTACAAGGCTGATATGCCTTCTAACCGTGGTTTCATCACCAAGAACTGCGAGCATCCTGAACTGGCATTTATGATCCTTGACCTGTTCGGAAGAGAAGATATGGCAATTACATCCCGTTGGGGTAAAGAAGGCGAAAACTGGGATTATATCAAGAATATCAGTGCTGACAATGCATATGCAAAGGTTGATTTCGCATCAACTGACTATGCCGGCCATGAAACATATTGGACTGAATATCAGGATAATTCCTGCTGGAACGTACTTCAGAACAATCATTGGT
Organism: Lachnospiraceae bacterium; assembly: GCA_017465845.1. Lineage (GTDB taxonomy): Bacteria > Bacillota > Clostridia > Lachnospirales > Lachnospiraceae > Acetatifactor. The sequence continues at coordinate 15,743 of JAFTVH010000152.1, forward strand.
ACAATCTGAATCCTTCTTTCAGAACAGAAGAAGTAGTAGCAAGCTATTATGGTGCAGGACTGGCAATCGGTGGAGGTACCGACCAAGTGGCAAATAAGCTTCACTTCTATGAGGCAGTAAGACCGGAAGAAATCATTACCAAGATTAAGTATTCCGCAGAGACACAGGATGAAGCAACTGAACTGCAGAATTCACTTCAGACCTATGTAAATGAAAAGATTGCAGCATGGTGTACCGGTGCAACTGATATTGACAAGGAATGGGATAGCTATGTGAAAGAACTGGAACAGATCGGACTGTCCAGATATCTGGAACTGACTCAGGAAGGTTATGAAAACTCCAAGTAAAAACCGATGAGTAACTAGATAAATAATTGACTTATGGTGGGGGTGCTGTGCTGACGCAACTGTTCAGCACAATACTCCCATCTTGGTAAAAGGAGACTGTTAATGAAATCAAAAAACAATAATCCTAAGAAAAATGCCGTAGCCGTAAGCGGTGGACAGGGACTTTGGAAAAGAGTCTACAGGGCGAGACAACTTTATCTTTTGCTGGCTCTGCCGCTTATCTATCTGATTATTTTTAAATATGTTCCTATGCTGGGACTGCAGATTGCATTTAAGGACTATACCTTCAAGGGCGGAATCTGGGGCAGTGAATGGGTAGGCCTGAAGCATTTTAAAAAGTTCTTCTCCGACACTAATTTTAAACGAATACTGGTTAATACCCTGCGTGTCAGTATCTACCATCTGGTGGTGAATTTCTTTATTCCCATTACGCTGGCACTGTGCCTGAACTGTCTGAGAAACCAGAAGCTTAAGAAGGCAGTTCAGACGATTACATATGTACCTCACTTTATTTCCGTGGTTGTATTGATTGGTATGATGAACCAGATGCTGAATCCCATCATTGGTATCTATGGAACCATTTCTCAGACGATTACCGGTTCCAGACCTATGGATCTTTTCGGTATCCCGGTTGCGTTTGTACATCTGTATGTATGGAGTGGTGTATGGCAGAATGCAGGTTTCAGCTCCATTGTGTATATTGCAGCGTTGTCTGCCAGTGATCAGGATCTCCATGAGGCTGCCCAGATTGATGGTGCTACCAGACTGCAGAGAGTGCGTTACGTGGATATTCCTACTATCCTGCCCACAGCAATCATTATGTTGATTCTTAACGCAGGTAAGGTTATGACGGTTGGCTTTGAAAAAGTATTCTTACTGCAGAATAATCTGAACTTAAGCTACAGTGAAGTAATTTCTACCTATGTGTACAAGAAAGCATTTGGAACGGGCTCCAATTTCTCCTATTCAACAGCCATCGATATGTTCAATTCAATCATTAATTTAATTCTGATCTGTTCGGTAAATCAAATATCTAAAAAGGTCAGTGACAGTAGTTTGTGGTAAGTCAGGAGGCAATTATGGCGGCAAAAAATAAAAAAGTAAAACATTCAGGCGCGGATCAGAGACTGGAAATCAGTCTGACCATTGCCATGGTGATCGTCGGAGTAATCATTTTATATCCTTTGATCATTGTATTATCTACTTCCTTTTCTTCTCCTAATGCAGTTATGTCAGGTAAGGTGTGGCTGTACCCGGTGGATTTATCTTTGGAAGGTTATAAGGCGGTATTCCGTACCAATGACGTATTGATCGGTTATCGTAACTCCTTATTCTATATGGTGGCAGGAACAATCGTCAATCTGGTCATGACTATGCTGGCAGCATATCCGCTTTCCAGATCAGATATGCCCGGGCAGGGTCCTATCATGATGATATTTACTTTTACTATGATCTTCAGTGGTGGTATGATTCCCGGTTACCTGCTGATCAAGGATCTGAAAATGTTAAATACTGTGTGGTGTATGCTGATTCCCGGTGCAATATCCATACATAACATGATTATTGCAAGAACCTTCATCAAGAGCAACATTCCGAAGGAAATGCTGGAAGCGTCTCAGATTGATGGCTGCAGTGATATACAGTACTTCCTCAAAATGGTACTGCCTCTGTCCGGTGCGGTTATTGCAGTTATTACTTTGTATTATGCTATCGCTCATTGGAATGCTTATTTCAATGCGTTTATGTATTTGAGTGATAAGGAATTATATCCGCTGCAGATATTCCTGAAGAATATTCTGGTCAGCAATCAGGTGGAAACAGAAATGCTGGTAGAAGATTCCCAGGTAACGGCACAGCAGGGTATCTCTGAACTGCTGAAGTATTCCCTGATCGTTGTTGCAGTTATTCCGGTTATGATAATATATCCTTTTGTTCAGAAGCATTTCGTAAAGGGTGTTATGATCGGTGCAGTAAAAGGATAAATACAGCACTCAAGAATGGAAAGTATTGGTATCCTGCCGAAAATTACATTATTTAGACAAATAATGCGGTTTATGTTAGAATGATTCTATTAGAAAGATAGGGAGTACTGACAAATGAAAATATCAAAACAACCGAGAAAAAACAGGTCGCTTTTTTATTTTTGGCGTGGATACTTATTATTCATGGCTTTGTTTCTGGGATGTATGGTCCCGTTTTTCTTAAAAGCACTCTGGGTATTAGAAGAAAACGTAGAGACCAATACATACCAGAATGTGGAAAATGGAATGGAGATTCTGGACAAGGAAATTACGTCCCTGACAAGTGCGGTGATTGATTTGAGATCATTTCAGTACTTTACCTATATTCGTTCTCTGGAAGAAGATTATTATTCCAGCGACTTTTACATATTTCTGGAAATGCGGCAGAAACTGAATGATTCGACCAAGCTTCTGTCCTTTGCGCAGAATCCCATGCTATGTTTTCAGAATGGAGTCATTATATTTGAAGATACAGTATATGCCATTGAAGCCCAGGATGCTTATCAAAGGTTTCATGGCGAAAAGTACGGAAGGCTGGAGGACTGGATTAAAGAACTGACAGTCATGGACTATGAATATTCTTTTCTGGCAGCAGATCGCTTTTATAACAGTACCGATGGATATTTTACGGGAATTCCTTATGTACATGTATATAAAAGGGCGAATCAACGGGGAAATCCGGCATTTATTACCATATTTCCCGTTGATACGCTGATGAATCTTTGCGGACTGGATGAACTTCGTGATATTGCCAATATTACGATCGTGGATCCGGCCAGTAATGAGGTGCTGTATCAAAATGATATCAGCGTGACAGGACCTGCCAGCAATATTAAAGCTGTCAGTAAAAGCGCAAATCTGGCAATTTCAGTAAGCCTTCCTCTGAGCTACTTTTTCGGTCAGTTAACAGATTTGATCATGATGGCATTTAGTTATCTGTTGATATTCCTGGCCGTGGCAGTAGGAATTTCTGTGGTATTGGCATATAAAAATTCCAGACCGGTGAAAGGGATTATTTCCATTCTGGATAAATACACCAAGGACCCTCATGATGACAAGGCGGCACCTTATGAATATATAGAACAGTCCATTACAGAAATCGGCAACAGTGCACGCCACTACGAGGTGCAGCATGAGAAGCTGAGTCAGGAGGTGGCTCACTGGCTGATGCGGGAACAGATACTGAACGGACTGGATGGAAAGCAGCTGGAAGAATTTTTGCAGGGGCATGAGAACTTTCAGGTGCCTTTCCGTCTGCTGATTATTCATCTCTCTCATGCAGAATGGAATATTCTGTCAACCGAGGTTAAGGAATTGCTCGTTCAGCAGGAAATAGCGTTTCCTTTCTTTTCCAAAGTAAAGCCAAATTACTTTATGCTGTTGTGTGACGATGACAGGGACTGTAAACTTTGGAGAGAAACTTTGAGCAGGTTCATTACTATTGCCAATGAAAAATGGGACTGTGACTGTGTGATTTCAGTCAGTATGGAACACAGCTCCCTGCTTGATCTGAAGGAGCTGTATCAGCTTACCCGGTCTAATATGAAATATTACGGGGAACGGAAGCTGATATTCCAGGATGAAATGGAAGCCGACAGCGGAAGCGGGCTGCGGGAATTGAATCTCCTGGAAAATATTCGACTGACGGACATGATCTTGGATGGCAATGAGACGGAGGCCATCGAATTGATCCGGAGCCAGTGGGATAAGGTCAGAGGTTCTTACAAGGATTCGGCAGTGGAGCAGCTGTTCTTCATGCAGTCCGCTGTGCTTAACAGTATTGCGGACAGGCTGCGTTATGAAGAGCGTATGACGGCACTTTCCTTTGATGATAATATTGCATCAATCGAGGTAAGAATTGTCGGTTTTGTAAAGGAATTGTGCAGTCTGGTAATCAGGCGAAAAGAAGAAAACAAAAATGATGTGCCAAGGCAAATTGTGGAATATATGAAGGAGCATTTCAGCGATCCGGAATTTTATATGATTACACTGGTGGAGGAATTCGGATTATCGGATAAAACCATAGCCAAGGCGATCAAGAGTTATCAGAACAAGACCTTTTCCGAATATCTGGAGGAGCTGCGTCTGCAAAAAGCGCTGACTTTGTTGGATGATACCAAGATGAATATCGGGTATATCGCAACTGCCAGCGGATTCAGTTCGGAAAATACCTTCTTTAAGGTATTTAAAAGAAAATATGGTGTTTCTCCCAGTACCTACAGGAACAACAAACAGATGATGGAGAAAACGCAGTGATCCTATTGGAATAACAAGGAGGAATCGAACGATGAAGATAAAATTTTACGGAACAAGTGCAGGCGGAGGTATCCCGGAGATTTTCTGTTATTGCAGAGTCTGTGAGTATGCAAGGCAGCATGGTGGAAAGGATATCCGTACCCGTTCGCAGGCAGTCATCGACGATTGTCTTGGAGTGGAATATCCGGTAGACACCTTCGCACATACGGCTTACAGAGGTCTCGATATGCGAAAAGTGAGGAATATCTTGATTACGCATGCTCATCACGATCATTTTCTGACAGCAGATATACTCAGCAGACCCCAGGGAATTGACAGAGTAAATTTCTACGTACCCGAAGCATCCGGCCGTGCACTGAAAGCATCCATCGAAAAGCAGGAAGAGGCATATCGGAACGGAACGAGAAAAAAGACCTGCGACTTCTCAGTGTCAGTACACGATTTAAAGCATTATCAGACTTATGATATCATCGGCTATCAGGTAACGCCTCTGCGTGCTCATCATCAGGACGCACTTGATTCTTCATTGTATATCATCCGCAAGGATGACAAATGCATCTTGTGGGGATTTGATACCGGAAGATTTTATGAGGACGTTCTGGAATATATCAAAGCTTCAGGTGTGCGCTTTGATTTTGTAGTGCTTGACTGTACTTTAAAGGAAAATGAACAGATTACCGAATTACACATGGATCTGACCTGGTGCAGGGAAATGGCAGACAAATTAACGGAAATGGGAGCAGTGGATGAGAGAACCAGAATTATGGTCAGCCATATCGGACATTTGGTAGAAAAGACTCATGAAGAGCTTTGTGAGGCTGCTGCGCGTTATGGCATGGAAGTGGCCTATGATGGGTTGGAAATAGAAATTTAACAGATTCCTGTTTCACAGGATACACAGTAAGGGATTGTCATAATGAACAATCCCTTTTTTGACGTGCATTAACCTTTTTTATTAAAAATTATTATGATTTTGTTGTGAGATTGAGCGGAATGGATTATAATGATAAGTAAATGAGCTGTCTGAAGGCGGCAGAATGGAGGAACAGACATGAAGAGAATCGGTATGTTGACAAGCGGTGGCGACTGTCAGGCTTTAAATGCAGCCATGAGAGGTGTGGTAAAGACATTGACCAACAGCAAAGAGCAGGTTGAGATTTATGGCTTCCTGGATGGATATAAGGGACTTATTTACGGCAAGTTCCGTATGCTGACCGGTAAGGACTTTTCCGGTATTCTCACGAAAGGCGGCACTATGCTGGGGACTTCCAGAACACCTTTCAAGACAATTCATGATCCCGATGAGAACGGACTGAATAAAGTTGAGGCGATGAAGCAGAACTATCACAAACTGCAGCTTGACTGCCTGGTAATTCTGGGCGGTAACGGTACGCACAAGACTGCTAACCTGCTTAGGGAGGAAGGCTTAAATGTAGTGACCCTGCCAAAGACGATTGACAATGACTTGTGGGGAACCGATATGACATTCGGATTCCAGAGTGCAGTGAATATTGCAACGGATGCCATTGACTGTATCCATACGACAGCAGCTTCCCACGGACGCGTATTTATCGTGGAAGTAATGGGACACAAGGTAGGCTGGCTGACACTGAATGCCGGTATGGCAGGCGGTGCCGACATCATCCTGATTCCTGAGATTCCTTATGATATCGACAAGGTCATCGAAAAGATTGAGGAGCGCGATAAGAACGGCAGCCGCTTCACCATTATTGCGGTAGCAGAAGGTGCTATTTCCAAACAGGATGCTAAGATGTCCAAGAAAGAATATAAGAAAAAGATGGAAAACTATCCCTATCCTTCTGTTTCTTATGAAGTGGCAGCTGAGATTCAGAAGAAGACAGGCCGTGAAGTGCGCGTAACAGTACCCGGGCATATGCAGAGAGGCGGAAGTCCCTGCCCTTACGACCGTGTATTTGCAAGCCGTCTGGGCTCCGAAGCAGGTAAATTGATACTGGACGGGGAGTATGGTTTTATGGTAGGATACAAGAACCGGGAAATTGTTCGTGTGCCCCTTGAAGAAGTAGCCGGTAAACTTAAGATGGTATCACCTGACGCTTCGATTGTAAAAGAAGCCAAGCTGTTAGGTATCTGCTTTGGTGATTAGGATGTTTCCGTCCGGCTCGCGCCATTTGCAGGGAAAGGGATTGGTAAAATATGTCATATACAGCGCTATACCGTAAGTTCAGACCGGATACCTTTGCAGATGTAAAGGGACAGGATCATATCGTAACCACCTTAAAGAATCAGATCCGGGCGAACCGTATCGGGCATGCGTATCTGTTTACCGGCACCCGTGGTACCGGTAAGACTACAGTTGCTAAAATCTTTGCCAGAACGGTTAACTGTGAAAACCCTACGGAAGAAGGGCCTTGCGGAATATGCCGTATCTGTAGGGCGATTGCTGCGGGGGCCAGCATGAATGTCATTGAGATTGACGCAGCCTCCAACAACGGTGTGGACAATATCAGGGAAATCGTGGATGAGGTATCTTATTCTCCGGCAGAAGGAAAATATAAAGTGTATATCATCGACGAGGTACACATGTTGTCCATCGGTGCGTTCAATGCACTACTTAAAACGTTGGAGGAGCCCCCTTCCTATGTTATTTTTATTCTGGCTACCACGGAAGTGCATAAGCTTCCTATTACCATACTTTCCAGGTGCCAGAGATATGATTTTAAAAGGATTTCCATTGATACCATTACGGGACGGATGCAGGAGCTGGTCGCAGCGGAGCAGGTACAGGTAGAAGAGAAGGCACTTCGCTATATTGCCAAGGCGGCAGATGGTTCCATGCGAGATGCATTGAGCCTTCTGGATCAGTGTATTGCTTTCCATCTGGGAAGAGAACTTACGTATGATAAAGTGCTGGATGTGCTGGGGGCGGTAGATACAGAAGTATTCAGCCGTCTTCTGCGCCATGTGCTGGACAGAGATGTACTGGGATGTGTCACGCTGTTAGAAGAAATCGTCATGCAAGGACGGGAACTGACTCAGTTTGTGACAGATTTTACTTGGTATCTGCGCAACCTGATGCTGGTACAGTCTTCCGATAATCTGGAGGATGTCATTGACATGTCTTCTGATAATCTGGCCCGCCTGAAAGAAGAGGCACAGATGATAGACATGGACCGCATCATCCGCTATATCCGTATTTTCTCAGAACTGTCAGGGCAGATTCGTTTTGCCTCCCAGAAAAGAATTTTGGTAGAGATTGCCCTGATCAAGCTGTGCAAGCCTGCCATGGAGACAAATAAGGATGCGCTTGTTGACCGTATCCGGGAGATGGAGGAGAAACTGGAGAATGGCGTAGTGATCGCTGCGGACGGTTCCGGCGGCTATCCGGGTGGTGGTTATCCCGGCGGTGCGGATGGTACCGGCAGTTATGGAAACGGTGCTAATGGCGCTGCAGGAATGGCTGCAGTCGGTGTGAAACAGCCTCTGCCTAAAGCAATTCCCGAGGATATAAAGGATATCGTATCCAAATGGCCTTCTATTGTAGGAAGCGCAGAGAATCCCATGCGCCTATACTTAAAAACTGCGAAGCTGAGCCTTGGAAATGATAATGGACTTTTAATGGTACTGGAGGATGGACTGGCAAGTGATTACTTTACCCATCATCCGGAGAATAAGGAACTGTTGGAACGTCTGCTTGCAGACTTCAGCGGCAAAGAGGTGGCAGTCACGATTCAGACCGTGACTACCAAACAGGAATTTGAACAGAATTATGTTGACCTTTCAGAGGTCATTCATATGGAAATAGAAGAGGAGGATTAAACCCATGGCAAAACGTGGAGGATATCCGGGTGGTATGATGCCCGGTAATATGAGCAATCTGATGAAGCAGGCACAGAGAATGCAGCGTCAGATGGAGGAAGGACAGAAAGAGCTGGAAGTAAAGGAATTTACAGCTACAGCCGGAGGCGGAGCCGTTGAGGTAAAGGTAAACGGTAAGAAAGAAATCGTCAGTGTGAAGCTGAGTGAAGAAGTAGTAGATCCCGATGATATCGAGATGCTGCAGGATCTGATCGTAGCTGCAACCAATGAAGCACTGCGCCAGGCAGAAGAAGCAGCTTCCGCTCTGATGGGCAAGATGACAGGCGGTCTGGGAGGAGGATTTCCCTTCTAATGGAGCTGTATAGCGGACATATCAATAAATTGATTGAAGAGCTGGCGGCACTGCCGGGGATTGGCAATAAATCTGCACAGAGACTGGCATTTCACCTGATCAATATGCCTCAAGACAAGGTGAACCGCCTGGCTAACGTCATTGTAGAGGCCAAAGCCAATGTGCGGTACTGTAAGGAGTGCTTTACCCTGACCGACCGGGATATCTGCCCGGTGTGTGCCAATACGGGACGTAACCACAAGATGATCATGGTGGTGGAAAATACCAGGGACCTGGCGGCTTATGAGAAGACCGGGAAATACGACGGAGTCTATCATGTATTGCACGGTGCTATCTCTCCCATGCTGGGAATCGGTCCCAATGATATCCGGCTAAAAGAGCTGATTGAGCGCCTGAAGGGCGATGTGGAGGAAGTCATTATAGCCACTAACTCTAGCCTGGAAGGTGAGACCACAGCCATGTATATCAGTAAGCTGATCAAGCCTACAGGGGTGAAAGTGACAAGAATCGCCAGCGGCGTACCGGTGGGCGGAGACCTGGAGTACATTGATGAAGTGACATTGCTCCGTGCGCTGGACGGCAGAGTAGAGATGTAGGTTTTAGCTGTTACAAAAGATGACCGGCGGCAGAACTGCCGCAGAAAATAACATAAACACAGTAGAAAGGAACTTATTATGGCAATCACAAGCAGTAAGTTTGGAACAAGCAAGGATGGCAAAGAGGTAACACTTTATACCATTTCTAACAGTAAAGGAATGAAAGCTTCCGTAACAGATTTCGGTGCACTTTTGGTAAATTTACTGGTACCGGATGCAAACGGGGAAATCAGAGATGTAGTGCAGGGATTTGATACACTGGAAGAGTATTTTGCTAATCCTGATTTCTTTGGAGCTACCATAGGACCCAATGCCAACCGTATCGACAATGCAAGCTTTACCTTAGATGGCGAGGTGTTCAAGCTGGATGTCAATGACGGTACTAACAACCTGCACAGCCACAGGGAAAACGGATACCACAAGAGAATGTGGGCAGCAGAATGTACTGACAACAGTGTTACATTCACCCTGGAAGATCAGGATGGTTCCATGGGCTTCCCGGGAAATAAGAAATTCGTTGTGACGTATACGCTGGGAGAGGAGAATGATCTGAAGATTCAGTATCATGCAGTAAGCGATAAGAAGACAGTCATCAATCCCACGAATCATAGCTATTTTAACCTGATGGGACAGGGCAGCTGTGTGAATTCCGACCATCAGCTTTGGTTGAATGCTTCTCATTATACACCTGTTAATGCAAACTTGATTCCTACAGGCGAGATTGCACCTGTAGCAGGTACTCCCATGGACTTTACTCAGCCTAAGAAGATAGGTCTGGAAATCGATGCGGATTTTGAACAGCTGAATTTGGCCGGCGGATATGACCACAACTGGGTACTTGACGGCTGGGATGGCAGTCTGAAACATTTTGCAACTGTGGAGTCTCCTGATGGTGCACTGACCATGAAAGTATCTACCACATTGCCCGGCGTACAGTTTTATGCAGGCAACTTCCTGGATGGACAGCCCGGTAAAGGGGGAGTGGCTTATCAGAAGCGCTTTGCACTGTGCCTGGAGACCCAGTACTATCCCAACAGTGCCAATGAGTCTTCTTTCCCCTCTTGCGTTTTCGGGGACGGCAGAGAATACGATTCTGTGACAGTATATAGTTTTGCCTAAAAAGCATGGCAGAACCTTAAATTATGAGACATGTGCTGCATAGCTGGCAGCCTTTGCAAATAATGTCGAAAGGTTCTTTGAAAATCACGACAAAGATTGATAAAATACCTCGCGCGCCGGTGATATATTGATGTAAAACGGTGTGGGAGGTATTTTTATATGGAATTGCCAAAGAATATTACACAAATCGGTGAAGCGGATCAACACTGCAAGGTATATGTGGAGGATTATGTAGTATCCTATATCAAGCAGATGAATCGCCTGGCGGAAAATAGGAATATGGCCATTGCGCTGTATGGTGTACACAAAGAGGAAAACGGAGCAGCTTATGTCTTTTTCTATGGTGCAGCCAAAATAAATTCCATCCAGAAAGAGTTACGCCATCTTTCTCAGGCGCAGAATCAGGAAATTGATAAACTCAGAAAACGTTATTTCCCGGATTATGAATTCCTGGGTTATCGACTGCTGGACGGAGAAATGGTGGAAGGCTTTCACATATGCGAGCAAGGAACTTGCAGGTACATAAAAGGGTATGCATGTTTTTATGAGAAAAATGACGTAATGCTGGCTTACATGCTGGATTCCCGAAAAGAGGAAGTGCCTCCTGAGACTGTGGATCAGGAAAAATTTGAACGGGTGAGAAGGCGGCAGGAGGAAAGAAGGACGCAATACCGGGAAGGAACGATAGAAAAACAGCCGGAGGAGAGAGCTAACAAGCGAACAGAGCATTCCGGCAAGGGAGTCCAAAAGATTCCTTTGGGTATGATGAAGACGGCTGTGGCGGCTGTTTTCCTGCTTTTATGTGTGCTGGGAATTGCCGGAATAAATGATTTTCAAGGAATGGAAGCTATCCAGACGGCGGGGAAGCAGCTGATAGCAGAATTTACGGAGCAGAAGCTGCCGGATTCAGAGACACAGAAGCCGACAGGACAAAGTAATACACTGGTGACGGAGGACAAGCTGACAGATGCTATTCAGCAGGAGAACGCTGCCGGGATTCAGACTACAGTAAGTAGTGAAGAACAGTCGGAAACCGGTGGAAACACTGAAGGTAACCGGAACGAAAGTGAGGCTGCTGCAGCAAATACAGATGAGAGTGAAAATCAAGAGACTGCTGAAAATGCCGGGACAAATGTAAGTGAAGTGACGGTAGAAAGCACAGTCGGAAACGGCGCAGATACAAGCGAAAGCGCATCAGTAACGAATGAAGCAGGCACAAATGAGAGTACAGCAAATACAGCAACGGAAGTGGCACAGGAGACTTCCGTACAGGCTTCTGCACCTGTCACTTATATAATCAAAAAGGGTGATACGCTGACATCCATCAGCATCAACACCTATGGAACAGATACACGGGTCAAGGACATTTGTAATCTTAATGGAATCGAAGATCCCGATGATATTCGATTTGGACAAAAAATTCTGCTTCCTTAATGAGCGAAATATGCTATAATGGTCTTATCTTAGCATGAAGTGCATGCTTTTGTGAGGTAGAAAATGGCAGAGATACGCGTTTACCAGAGAGAAAAAGAGAAGATTCAGAAAAAAACAGATTATCAGGACAAAATACGCAGACACCGTTTGAAAGGCATGCTGAGAATAGGACTTGTACTTTGCATTATAGGCATCCTGATTGCCCTGGTGTCGGTTCAATACGAGAATCATATTTATACATCTTATGATACCATATCCAGTCTGGAGAGAGAGAACGTTGAAGGAACAACAGATGTGAGACTGGGCGACTCTGTTTTGACATACAGCAGAGATGGTGCCCATTGTACAGACGTGAGAGGAAACATTATCTGGAATCAGACTTACGAGATTCAGGATGTGCTGTTGGATATCTGTCAGGATGTGGCGGCGATTGCTTCTTATAATGGCAGAGAGGTATATGTAGTGAGTGCAGACAAGGTATTAGGGAGCTTTTCCACGAATTTTCCCATTAGAAGTGTGTCAGTTGCAGCAAACGGCAGAGTGACTGTAGTGATGGCAGACACAGGATCTGCTTATTATAATATTTACTCTGCAGAAGGCAAACTTCTTTTTGAAGGACAAGCTACCATGTCCGGCAGTGGATATCCTATGGCAGTAAGCATGTCTCCTAACGGAGAATTGCTTCAGGTTGCTTACATATATCTTGATGCCGGCGTGCAGAAGACAAATATTGCATTTTACAATTTAGGACCGGTAGGAGCCAACATTGCAGATTCTCTTGTACGTGTACAGGAATATAAGGACCTTCTGATTCCTTATGTACAGTTCATGAATGATGAAACTTCTTTTGCAGTAGGCGATAATATGATGATTATGTATAAAGGTGATCAGATACCGGTGCCCCAGGCCCAATTTCTTTATAACCAGGAAGTAAAGGCTGTATTTTATGATGAAAATTACATTGGCCTGGTTTTTTACGCAGAAACAGGCAGCTCGTTGTACATGATGAATGTTTACAACGTGAACTGCGAACAGGTAGGAACTTACTATTTTAATATAGAGTATACGGATATTATCTTTGAAAAAGATTCATTTATTGTTTATAATGATGCAGAATGTAGTGTCATGACATTCAAGAATGAAGAAAAGTACAGCGGCAGTTTCGATAAGTCAGTCCGCTTGATGCTGCCGTTGAAAACGGCATACAAATATTTACTGATAACCGGGGACAGTCTGGATACCATTCAACTGAAGTGATGGATGCTAAGGAGGAAAGACTATGAATATACTGAGCATTATTGTTTTGATTGTGCTGATTTGGAAGATTACAGAAGGATATAAAAGGGGTATGGTAAAGGAGATTATTTCATTTGTGTCCCTATTGGTCCTTTGTGTTGTAATAGCGTTGATTGGTCACGGTTTGCAGAGCTACATGGAAAAGGAATTCCTGGGAGTGATCATTGCGGTATTCTTGCTGGGGCTGCTTGGAATTGCCCATCATCTTCTGGGTCTGGTATTCTTCCCTGCGAAATTGCTTTCTAAGCTACCCATTATTCACTGGGCAGACAAATTATTGGGAATCATAGCGGGAGCTCTGGAGACAGTGATAATTCTTTGGACAGTATTTATCTTTGCAATGAATTCATCCCTTGGCATGCTGGGGCAGCAGATTTTGGTGTATACCCAGGAGAACGACATTTTATCCTGGCTGTATCGTTATAATTTGTTGGCAAAGCTGCTGGAAGATGTCATAATTCGGTTTAGTTTTAATTAAAGTACAGTAACGGTCAGACCACCTTGAGGAAAACTACCCTGTAGCTTAACTGATGTTGTCTCCTTTAAGGTGATCCGACGGGAATTAATGGTTTCCAGTGTCCAAAATACATTAGCTCTTCTGGTTGTAAAAACGAGGTAACAGTTCAGACAGCCGGCACCGCGCAGTCAAAATCGCACTTCAGTGCGATTTTGCAAGACTTGCGTGCGCCAAAATGCGCTTTTAGCGCATTTTGTGTGCATCTACGTAACAGTTCAGACCCC
>JAFTVH010000153.1 GCA_017465845.1 Lachnospiraceae bacterium
TGCATCTGCTCCTTCTCGCTCTGCATCTGCTCCTTCTCGCTCTGCATCTGCTCCTTCTCGCTCTGCATCTGCTCCTTCTCGCTCTGCATCTGCTCCTTCTCGCTCTGCATCTGCCTCCGCTCTTCCTGCATCTGCCTTCGCGCTACCTGGATCTGCCTCCGCTCTTCCTGCACCTTACTCTTCTCTGCCCGAATTTCCTCCCGCATCTTCGGAACATCCACTTTTTCAAAACATTCAAATAATTCCGGCATCTTTCTCTCCTTTATCAAATCCAGAACCTCGTCTATCTCATCCTGAGGCAGACTCATCCGATTCAACAATGCAGTAGTTACCATTCCTATAATATCAATGAGATGCTGCGGCGTATCCTTAAGCAAATCCTTCTTATATTCCTGCACCTGAGAAATCCCCTGCAAGTCCGCCATGCTCTGCAGTTTATTCAGCAGCATGATAAGAGACATCTCATCACTGTGCTCCATCAGCTGGTCATTGGAATAGTCGTGAAGACGGACCAGTTCGTACGAAAAATCCGGAATGTACTGTTCAAAAATATCCGACAGATTGATTCGGTCTTTCAGGCTTCTGACTGCAGTCCATTTTCCTGAACCCTCAAAATAGACGATAGGCAATATGGGCGGATACTTGAAATCCTTATGGGCACTTACAGATCCCTTCTCCCTATGTTTCGCTTCTTCCTCTTCTTTCTTCCTGTCGCTCTCTGCCTGCTTCTCTTTCTCGTAATCTTCCCAAATATAACACATGTACCGCAACAGCTTCATAATTACATTATAATCAACTTTCGTCTTATGTTCAATAAGAGAAATTAAAAAAATTGCTTTTTCGTTATCTATTTTGATTCTTTTAACCGTGTCAGCCTCCCTTTCGGAGGTAAACAGCGGCAGATAACGCTCCGTCACATCCTCGATATCTTCCGGACGCACCGACTGCAGCATGGGAATCTTTACGTAGTCCCTGAGAAACTGGGCACATAGTATCGGATCTTCAAAGACCAGTCTGCTGCTGTTATCCTGATACTTTTTGTTATGAGCCAGGATATTCTTCGTGCTATTTTTCCTGCGTATCCTCTTGTTTTTCCGCATAATACTCCTTTTCTATATTACAGTTATTCTATTATCGTATTTACGTTTGTCAATATGTAAAACAAACCCTATTCTCTTACATATTTAAAAATAATTAAATCTTGGGAATATCAACCTGAAACAGGCCATGTGAAAACCTAAGACTTATAAGAAAATTTGTTACTACTATAATTATGGTACCATATGTTCTTCCTTGCAGGAAGATTATCAAAATATTACTTACAGCTATGTGCGTATCTCAATTTTTCCTTTTTCACTATAATATAATTACCGGATAATTACAATAGAGTTTATACTTTTTTAATCTTTTCAGGTAACAGTTCGTCACTGTTCAGATCACGAGCAACGGCGGCTGCAAGGCAACGGAAAACACCGAAGGCGCATCAAAGAACCAGAGGCTCTTTGCGAATATCACGGTCTGCGCAGTAATATTTGGTGATGCAGAGTCCCCTAACGGTTACTCTGCATCACCACGCGCCTCATGTGCCTCTCCCGCCACCGACCGAATGTAAAGAGATTTTTCATAAACTTTGGCTCCTGCTTCATCATACAGCCGAACCGTAGCCGGTATAGCCGTTTCCACATGCAACGCAAAATCGTGTCCCGAAACCTGAGCCAAAGTACTCAATGCACATCCCTCTGCTCCCAGTTCATAAGAAGCACTTGCGCGTATGGAGAACAGAAAATACCCTTGCTTTTCCCTGTAGGACTCCAAAGAGTACGTCTTTTGAAATTCCTCCCCATTAAATTCACAGCCAAGCTCCAGCTCCAATTCAGCACGCACTGCAGCCGGGCAGCTGTCAAAAACCAAGACAGGCACCTCTATTTCTTTGCGCCCCCACCAGAAAACGTCATTACTCGGGGCAGCCAGGACCGTTACCTCCCCCATCTTCTCCCGATATACCAGCCGGTAATTGCTGATGTCATCCGCCCTGTAAAGATACATGATGACTCCCTCCCCATCATCAGCCAGAAGCAGTCGATCATAAACTGAATATGCGTCCTTAAGCTCCACAGTACCAAGTATCTCCGCAGGTCCCACAAGGTTGGCTTTTTCTGCCCTGCGATACTGCTCTTCTACTGTAAAAGCAGGGCAGCCGCTGAATACATAAAGCAGAAATGATGCCAAAATAATTGCCAGGACGTTCAATAATGCTTTTACTTTACGCGGAACATCCCTCCACGCTTTTTCTATCCGCCGCCAAAAGCAGAACCACTTTTCCTTAAGCCTCCTCACTTTTCCCCACCTCCCGTCAAGCCTATCCGCAGCACAATATCTCTGCCGGCGCGGTCATAATGCAGATCGATCCACTCTGCATCCTGTGAAGAGAAATTGCGAAACCACATATCTTGGGTGTAGGTAAAAAGCCCGGTTCTGTAAAAATTTCCGTTAACTTCGAGGTCATATGAATAAGCACTCTCATTGCCGTTGTAGTAATAATTGCCCAGGCTATCCTCCGCCCGGAACCATCGGCTCATATTCTCGTACTCCGCCCACGGACGTGGATTGGTCACCTCAATCTGAAAAAAGAAGTAGTCATCATCGCCCTGCTCTGCCTCACTCTCGTCAAATTCACGCCACCAGGCTACTCTGGAAAGAGTAAAGGTATATCCGTCAGAATAAGCAGTGCAGTCAGGTTCGTCATACATAATCCGGCGGCATGCATAATTCTCCTCCTGATAATAGGTGTCCGTATAGGGATTGTAGGAAGGATACATAGGTTCAGATATAAAAAGTTGACTTCTGTATCGCAACATAGCAATGACGGTGACACACGTGAGCCCTGCCAGAACCCATTTGGACACGTCAAGCAGATACCCCCAGAAAGGACGGTGTATGGCTGCCAGCTGAGGCGCAATTGCCTCCGGGGATCCCATGGACTGCATTGCCTTGTCCTGTGCTTCTTCAGGCTTCATGCCCTGGGCAAGGTACGAATCATACCTGTCCTCCAGGTGCTCATACAATTCTTTCTTTACTTCCTGTCTGTCCGGTCGGTATTTAATACACCTGACAGCTACATTACACCAGTATTCAAATTCGTAATTGTCCATAGGCATCCCTCACACGACGGAAGGTGCGGTGCAGCCAAGGACTGCATTCACCTTTTCTGAGAAAACATGCCATTCCTTTGTCTTATATTCCAGCTGGGTACGTCCATCCTCTGTCAGATGATAATACTTGCGTTCACGTCCTCCCGGGGTCTGCATAGTGTAGGACTTTACGTATTTATTTTTCTCGAGGGTGTGCAGTAAAGGGTAAAGAGTCCCTTCTTTTAACTCGAAAGTATTGTCCGAGCGGCGGGCCAGTTCCTCTACCATTTCGTATCCGTATTTGTCGCCATCCTTTAAAAGAGCCAGGATGAGCATTGGGGTGTTGCCTGAGAGAAGACTTTTTTCAATTTTCATATTGCACCTCCGATGATACCTAGATTATCTATGTATATTATACCTCGGACATCTATGCTTGTCAAATGAATCCTTTAAATCAAAAACAGGAACAAATACCCTTGTTCCTGTTTTTGGACTGCACCCAGAACAGCGCCTCTCTCAGCTTATTATGCGTTCAAACTACAAGCAAATCGTCCCCCCAGCCGGAATACAGATAATCTCCTTCTTATCCTTCTCCACCCACACATTCATAGAAGTAGGATTATAAAATCTCTTTTCATCCGCCGTGATCAAAAGCGCCTTCTGTGCCATCATATACCGATAAATCTCAAAATTAGTCGCATACCAAATTTTCTCATTACCGGCCAGTTTCTGAAGAAGCGTCTCCATCATCTGCCAGTCTTGCTCCGTACGGAATTCATGACTATGTCCCCAGATATAAAACAGCGGTCCCACCCACTGGGAATCCAGTTTCTCCAGAAAGCTGTCACAAAGCTCTAACGCATTCCTGTGATGACAGCTGGGATGCCATTCCAGAAAATCCTCCGGGAGCTGGAAGTTTCCTGTGTTCTTCGTGGTTCTGGAATATACAATTCCGCACATCTTCATGGCAGTCTTTACCTCTTCGTTATAAGAACCGCTGGGGTAAGACATTCCCACTACGGGGTATTGTGCAATTTCCTCCAGCAGGCGGCGATTTTCCATAGTCTCACTGAGTATGGACTGATATGGCATGCGAGCAGGCCAGCCATGGGTGACGGTGTGGCAGGAAATCTCATGTCCCTGATATCGGGCACGACGCTTTATAATTTCTTCCTCTGAGGCTGCTCCGCCATTTAAGTGAAAAGTACCTTTTACTTGATACTTATTGAAAAGTTCTATCAATCTGGCATCATTCTCATGACCGTCATCGTAACTGAATGTTACGATTCTCTTTTTCCCGCCCGGATATACGTGGTATTGAATCATCGGTTATCTCCTCCTTTATCAGCTAAATTATAAAACATACGTCTATTTTTTGCAATTGCTTATGTGAAACCAATTACCGCACCTCAGCATCAAACGGCAGCAGCGCCAGCTTTGCCAGCTTAAACTGCTGCAGTCCAAAAGGAATTTCCACAATGGTTACACAAAGCACAGCTCCCATCTCCAGATGTTCCAGTGCAAGGGGCAGACCGGATACAATCAACCGGATAATATTAAGCAGAAAAGAAACTGCTCCTCCACCATACTCCACACTTTTCTTATCTTTTCTACAAAAACCTGCAATAGGCTTTTATGCACCACTTTCCTTTTTTAGCATATTATGTAGAAAAAGCAAAAAAGGAGAACCAAATGCCAGACAACGAACTTTACAATCCCACTCCCGAACGCCCCAAGGACACTTGCGGTCTGCAGGGAGTTGAATCCTGTGAATCTGTATTTTCTCAGACAGAAACTGTATGCGTTCCTGTTACAGTAACACCTTTTGCTACCCCGGGAATCGCCAAAGCTTCCTGCTGCGGTAAGGCTGAAATCAGCAATAAACCCTGCAAAGGCAGCAGAACTTCCTGCACCTTTACCATCTCCCAGAAGCTGTGTATTGAAATTCCTGTATCCTTCGGTGCAGTGATCGAAACCGGTGCTACAATGGTACAATGTGGTGAAGTTTCCGAAGAAAAATGTAAGTGTGAGGATCACAAATCTGAAGAGGAATACTGCGAGTGCGATGACATGGATGCAGAATACAGAGAAGCTGAGTAACCCGGTGAACACTGCTATTGCAAAATAACCGACGGGTACTGCGCCTGTATCTTTATGTCAACAAAAGAAGCCCGAAAGTCTTCCTATGCACCCATGGGTGTTTTCATAAGCACTCATAGGCGTCCTGACTTTCGGGCTTCTATCACTATTCATTCGGCTTTATTCTTCCGATTTTATTCCTCCGGGAAAATACATTTGATGCCATTGCGTTCAAAGTATCCAAGCCATTTCTCATCCGGTTTCTTATCAGTAATAATGGTACTCATGCTGCTCACGTCACACAGCTTGGAAAATGCAACCTTGTCAAACTTCGTACTGTCCACCGCCAGCATGGACTCTTTGGCAGAGTACATCATGACATGCTTTACCTGGGAAAACATTTCGTTGCCGTCAGTAATTCCTTTCTCCATATCAATGCCCTTGCAGGAGAAAAAGGCTTTATCGGCATTGAAGCTGCCGAGCCCCTCAGCAGTCTTGGGACCTACCAGGGCCAGATATCCCTCTCTTAAGCTGCCTCCGGAGCAGATGATATTCCAGTCTGACACATCAGAAAGCTCGATGATGATCTCAATAGAATTGGTGATCACCGTAAGATGGGATTTGTCCTTGATTGCTTTTGCAATAAAAACGGAGGTGGAACTTGCATCCAAAATGATATGGTCTCCGTCATGTATCTGTGCGGCAGCCAACTCCGCAATCTTCTGTTTGCCTGTTACATTGGCTTTCTTTCGCACATTAAAAGGCATATCAATACTTGTGTTCTCATTCAAGACAGCCCCGCCATAACTCTTGGTGGCCAGGCCTTCTTTCTCCATTTTTTCCAGATCTCTTCGAATGGTCTCTTCCGATACGCCGAACTGCTGACTCAGTTCGCTGACCACTACCCGCTTCTCTTCCTGTAATTTCTCCAATATGAGATTTCTTCTCTCCAGCGCTAACATGTTGTAACCTCTCCGTAACTACCTCGTTGTGATATTCCTGTACTGATTGCGGTTCTGTCCGGGCAGAACCGCAATGCAGACACTTACTTATAATAATACACCATGTTACCGCAAGTTTACAATACCTTTTTCAATGCTAAAGCATAACAGTTCAGCCGCGCCATTTTATGCGCAAAAGAAGCTGCAAAGCCGCAGAAAGCGCCTACAATCCCAGCAGCCTCTTCGCATTCTCAGCCAAGATCATTTTTTTCTCTTCCTCTGTGATCAGTGTATCCAGAATCACGCCGCCAAGGAACATGGCCGGGTTACAGGTAGGAAAATCTGAGCCAAAGAGAAAACGTTCCGGGCCGAATTCATCGATTCCGTGACGAAGCATACCATGTCTGAACAACCCGGTACCTGACAAGTCCAAATAGTAATTATCACTCATTTTCATGCGGTTTAAATGCCTGATGTATTCCTGGTATTCTCCCGGATGGGCAGCCACGAAAATCGTATCCGGATGCTTCTTAACCATCTCATCCATTTGGTCTTCTCCCATGGAATGAAAGCTGACGATCATATGATACTGAGTGGCTGCGTCCAGAATCTCATCAAACTCTTTACAGGAATAGTCGCGCCACCCGTGGATATAAGGCACCAGCTCTCCGATCAATCGAACACCAAGTTTGCTCATCTTCTCTATTTCATCACAGGATTCCTTTACATAACCGGGATGCACATGAAAACCCGGTATGTAGAAATCACCGTACTGCTCTTTCAGGGCCAGCGCACGCCGGTTGCTGTCATCAATCATTTCCCACTCGTTGGCATAAGTTACCTCCTGCCCGATGTTTCTGCAGACAACAGAACCACAGATTTTGGAAATACCAAGTCCTTTCATGTAACTTACCGTATTCTCGGCTGACATATCGCAGTATTCTTTGTGCGAACAGACATTGGTGGCAGCGTCAGTAAAAGGATGGGTGTGAAAATCAATAATCTCGTAACTCATTTGGAAATCCTCCGTTTTATAATGTTTTGTTATCATTTTTTCAAAGAATGTACTGTAACGATGAATTCCCGCTTCAGCAAAAGCAACTCCTGAAGCTGCTTTAAAATATAAAAAAGTATGGCTCTCGCTTCAAATTCTTCCCGACTTACAGGAAGATCTTCCTGCTTCATCTCCTGAAACAATTCTTCCAACCTGGCAAGCAGACCTTCTACCGTGTTGTCTTTATGGTATTCCTGTTCAATTGTCTTAAGCAGTTCAGCCACTTGTTCTGCCTGACGTGGCAGGTAACTGATGCTCTTGATATTTTCATAGATTCCCCGGAGTACTACAGTCTGCCGGGCCCGCATGGCAACATAGTCCAGTTCCCGTGAATCTGTACTTCGCAGCTGATTATTATAATTCGCAGCTGCGCATAGTCTGGCAGCTTCCAGGCTTTCCTCCAGGCGGATAAAACATTGGGACGTATAGCCGGTCTTATCCTCTTTTAGCAGCCACCGGCTCATCCGATAGAGAATTCCCTTAATCTGGTCATCCACCTCTGTTGCCAGCCGCTCAAACTCATCCTGTTTTTGATGCAGATGCAGGTTCACCAGGATGCCTAAACTAACACCGATGATAAACAGCAGAATCTCATTCACAATCATAGCCGGTGCCATATTTTGTTCTGCGAGAAAATGGGTAATCAGCACAGAATCCATGGCAAGGGCTTCTGCCCACCCCATGTTCAGACATAAAAGGGCAAACAGCAGCAGATACACGGCAAAGGCCGGTAGGGTGAAACCCAACACGGTATAGGAAACAGCGGCTAAAGCCAAGGCACATGCAAAAGCAAATGCTCGGTTGACTGCACTACGTAAGGTCTCTCTTTTAGTATTCTGAATACTGAGCACCGTAATGATTCCGGCAGTGGCGGAATATTTCAAGCCGAGTTCTCCCGCAATAGCAATGGAAATCAGAGCAGCGAGAGTAATTTTGATGCTTTTAAACAGCAGCCCTTTTCTAATTGGTTGTTGCAATTCATTTTACCTCTTTCCAACAATGATTTTTTTCGATATACTTAAAACTGTTATTATTATACGTAATTTATAAGAATTTTCATAGCTGTTTTTCAGCAAATTTAGCTGTAGACTGTATAATGGTTAAATCTACTTTGTCGAGGGAAAATATGGAGCGAATATTAACGTATCGGATAAAAAAAGAAGAGCATACGCATCTCACTGTGCGGAACTATTTGACGCAATTGGGATATTCCTCCCAGAATTTGATTCAATTAAAAAAAGACGAACGGTGTATTCTGGTAAACGATGCTCCTTGTTACTTAAAGCAGTCGCTGAATAATGGGGATGTGCTGACGGTGCACATTATCGAGGACACTTCTTCCGAGAAGATTCCCCCTGTGGAGCTGCCTTTGGACATCGTGTATGAAGATGAGGACCTCATGGTCATCAACAAACCGGCGGGGATGCCCATTCATCCGTCAATGAACAATTACACCAACTCTCTGGCTAACGGACTGGCGTGGTATTTTGAAAAGCAGGGAAAGCCCTTTATTTTCCGCTGTATCAACAGGCTGGACAGAGATACCTCAGGGCTTACTATTGTGGCAAAGCATATGGTCAGTGCTGGGATTTTATCCTCTATGGTGTCCAGACGGGAAATCCATCGGGAGTATCTGGCGATTGCGAAAGGCATTGTCACACCTTCGGAAGGTACTATTGATGCGCCCATTGCCAGAAAGGAAGGATCTATTCTGGAACGGGAAGTGAACCTGGAGCATGGGGAGCGGGCAGTTACACATTATAAGGTGATAGAGACGAAGAATGGGCACAGCCTTCTGTCTCTGCATTTAGAGACCGGGCGTACCCATCAGATTCGTGTTCATATGAAATATCTTGGCTATCCGCTGATCGGGGATTATCTCTACAATCCGGATATGGAGCTGATCGGGCGGCAGGCGCTGCATTCACATCGGCTTATTTTCAATCATCCTATGACCGGGGAGCAGATGGAGTTTGTGGCCGGACTGCCTCAGGATATGCAGATAGTGGATTGGAGAGAAGCTCGCATCAATCTTACATTACAGGATTGACTTACAAATCTGCTCATCAGGATGTGCAATCACGGAAGAATCAAGGTACATACCCTTAGGTCCTACCACTGATTTTGCACGCTCAATGGCTGCTTCTACGGCTGCTACCTCACCAGTCAGGTAAAGGTAAGATTTACCGCACATACCCTTGGCGATACGCAGTTCAATCAAGTCTACGATTGCAGTCTTGGCGGCTTCATCTGCTGCTACGATAATGGAGGAGGCATCATAAGTCTCAATGATTCCCAGAGCGCTGACATTTTCCACCTGGGTGGTTCCATAAATTGCAGGGAAAATGCTTTCGTGAGGATTGCCCAATACGAAGCTGTCAATAAACTGCTCTTCATTTTTGGCCTGTGCTGCGTCTACAGCACTTCTTACTGCGCTGAGATCACCTGTTATCAAAGCGATATATTTGCCGGGACATACTACCTGAGCTTCTAACAGCTCAACAGCTGCGGTTTTTACCATGGTATCGGCTGCGGTAACACCGGCAGAAACTGTCTTAAATTCAATCATTCCAATTGCTTTTGCCATATTGATACAACCTTTCTTGTTCGCCTGCTAAGTATCACAGTTCAGGCAACTATTGTCTTGTTATTTCCACATATCTGTCGGTTACATCTGTTACCGTTCCGCAAATTGATGCATGTACCGGAACGCTTAAGCCCTGAGCTGCTTCTGCAACCACCTGGCCTCTGGTCACGCTGTCGCCTTTCTTGACTGCACACACTGCAGGCGCACCGATGTGCTGTGAAAAAGGAACTCTAACCCTTGCAACAGGACGAACCTTATCGTCAAGGGGTGCCTGTACTGCATATTTGCTCAGTCCCAGTCTGGCTTCCAGACGATTCTCCGGAGCCTTGCGGTATTCGCGGGACTCTTTCACAGGAGCAGGTACTACGCCCTTAGCGGGCTTGATTCCTGCCTTGCGAAGCCCATCCTTACACTCTGCGATCAGTGTTCTGGGAGCCAAGCCTTGAGGACAGGAGAACATCTCGCACAGACCACAGCTGCTGCAGAAAAATACATTTAAGAATGCTTCCAGATCTCCAAAATCATGGTTGCTCATAGCTCTCATAAAACGATGTGGCTCTATGGGATGACCCAGATTGTGTCTGGGACAAAGATCCGTACACATCTGACACTGGCAGCAGGAAGATGCAGCGCGTTTCATACCGATAGTAGCAGGCATCTTCTTTTTCTGAATGATCAGATGCTCCTCCGGCAGCACCAGAATGGCATTGGTAGTCTTGGTCACCGGGTCATGGCGATTGCCGATGCGTCCCATCATAGGACCTCCTACCAGATACACCAGCTCTTTGCCGTTTGCTTTCTCGCCGCCTGCCATGGCTACTACTTCGCAAAGTTCTGTGCCTAAGGGAACTCTCACTGTAATCGGAGAATTCACTTCACACACAACAGAAACTACTTTATCCACAACCGGAGTCGATTTATCCACAGCTCTATACACATTATACACTGTTTCCACATTGAAAACGGCTACACCTGCCTCAATAGGAAGTCCACCAGGAGAAATGACTTTTCCGGTAGCCTCATAAATCAGCACAACTTCATCTCCCATAGGGTAAGCACCCGGTAACAGGTGGATTCTGACCTTGGGATACTGGGGTATGTACTGCTCCAATGCTTCAATAGTGCTCTTATATTCTTCCTTAATACCAATGATGGCTTCTTCTGCCTCCACTACATCTGCAATCATGGCAAACGTACTGACAATTTCCTGGGCATAATCTCTCAGAAGCTGTCTGTGCAGGCTCAAAAGAGGCTCACATTCTGCACAGTTCATCAGAATGGTATTAGCCCTTTTATCTATTTTCATATAAGTAGGGAAACCGGCTCCACCGGCTCCTACGATACCGTTCTCTTTAATAATCTTACTTAACTCTTCAACAGTCATAGTTTACTCCTGACGGTTTCTTCAAATTAATGTCGTTTCGATCCACTGCTTCCAGTTCAATGGTTCATCCCAGCGCTTTCATTTATTCCGGCACTGTCATTCCAGCCCTGTGGGGTCATCAATAATACCTACAATGGCCGCATCCACCGGTGCATTCTCCATGCCGCACCCAATCCTGGCTGCACTGCCGCAAGCCACCAGCACATACTCACCAATACCCGCGCCAATATTATCAATAGCCACCAAGGTACCACCTTGAGCCTTCATACTGGAGACCGGCTCCACGATCATAAACTTATTTCCAATCAAATTCTCATTCTTCCTGGTGGACACCAAACTGCCCACAACCTTCCCCACTATCATATCCGCTCCATTTCCGGGAAAGGAAGATGGGTACTGGCTAAAGTTTCCGCCAGGGGAGGGGATAGGATTCGCATTCAGACACGCTCTCGCTCCGTGAAAAACGTAGCGGACGCTAAGCTCGAAAAGACCTCGCAAGGCAACTTGTTGCCTTTGGCGTCTGACGTTTTTCAAGGGTCTTCATTGCGGATCCTATCCCCTCTCCCTGGCTGCACTTCAGCAATTATCCATTCTCTTTCCCTGAAATTACTCCATTATAAATTATGTAAGGTGCTGCCCTTAATAAAAATTCTTCAGCTAAGGACTACTTTCAATATAACTTTATCAAAAAAGCTGTTTTATTAAAAGACCATTTTATGAAAATTATCAAGTTACTACTTACTCAAAAAACTTTATCTAAAGCTTAACTCTATCTATAATTCCTAATCAATCCAAGCCTATAAAAATATATTTCTGCATTAAAGTCGGATGTCACCTGCCGGTGAATACCGCAGGTGACATTATTAAGTAGAACTTGTGGGAGAGTAGCAGTTTAGGAATATTCTGCTGGGCTGTGGGCATGGGTGGCTCTAAATGCACCGTTAGAAAAACGACATTGGTAATTTGTACGTGTCAGGCAGACTTTAGTCTGAATGACGCGAACAAATTACCTGTGTTGTTTTTCTACCGGTGTGTGTGAGCCACCCATACCCACAGCCCGGCAGAATATTCCGCAAACTGCGGCCCTTCCGCAACTTCTACTTTATAATCGTCACCGTATCCCCTGTGGAGATTTTGCTGGCGTTGGCTTCGTCGGTGTCGATGTGCATCTCCAGTGTGAAGGTGTCGTGTACACGGATCTTTACCTGGTTGAAGACGGTGCCTCTTTCGTTGTCTGCTTTTACGGAGACGATGTCACCGTCGTGTACGCCGGCTGCCTGCGCATCGGCTGGAGACATATGAATGTGGCGCATTGCTACGATACAGCCTTCGTTTAAGTAGAGGGCACCTTTCGGGCCTACTATTGCGATGGGTGCGCTGCCTGCAATGTTGCCGGATTCACGAATGGGAGCCTTGATGCCCAGCTTGATGGCATCGGTGGCAGAAATTTCTACCTGGGATGCTTTTCTGACAGGACCAAGTACTCTTACGTTTTCTATTGCTCTAAGCTTCAGGCCGACTATTGTAACCATCTCGTTGGATGCAAACTGGCCGCCCATCAGCTCTTTCTTCTTTGTTAACTGATATCCTTCTCCGAACAGAACCTCTACGTGTTCCTGGGTCAGATGTACGTGTCTTGCAGATACGCCAATGGGAACTACATAGCCTTTGTCATCGGACTTCTGCTTGTCAAGTGCAGCAAGTACTGCTTTTGTGATAAATTCAATTTCTCTTGTTTCCAAAATTGTCACCTGCTCTTCGGATGTGATCATCCGCTTTCTACTGTTATTTTGCAAGGTATACAAGCGGGAATTGTACGGACGCCCTGTTGCAGGACGCCCGACTGCCCTTGTTTTTCTCTGAATTCAATTAAAAACATTTTACGGCCTTATACCGCATGGAAGAATTGCTTCAGCAATTCTCCTGAGTGAAACATGGAATAACTTTAGTTATTCTTTTCACTCTTTGATCTGAGGCAGAATCATTTCTACATCGCCATGAGGTCTGGGGATTACATGGGTAGCGATCAGTTCGCCTAATTTGCCTGCTGCTGCAGCTCCGCTTTCAACGGAAGATTTAACAGCGCCAACATCTCCGCGTACCATAACGGTTACCAGTCCGGAACCGATCTTCTCGGTACCGATCAGAGTTACGTTAGCGGATTTGCACATTGCATCTGCTGCTTCGATAGCTGCAACCAGTCCTCTGGTTTCTACCATTCCTAATGCTTCCTGTGACATTCTTTTTTCCTCCTTCTTTGTTACAGATGTGGTATCTGTAGTATGCTCAACTTGATTCGTTACTGTTTCAGCGGCTTTGGCTGTCTTTCCGGCAGCCGTGGTAGCCGACTTCGCTGCGCGAACACGGTTCGCGGCAGTTACTGCCTTCTTGGGTGTTTCTTTCTTCTCTGCCATTTACTTTTCCTCCGCTTTCTTGAACCGGCTGGCGCTCTTATTTACCAGACGCACGATTTCGGGATGAGGGTTGGCAATGACACCATGGGAAACGGGTTTCTTGATTGCCTGATTGCAGGCTGTCTCTACAGCCTGGGTCACAGCGGCAACTTCCCCTTTGACTACGAGAGTAACCAGGCGTCCGCCCAGCTTACGCTCCCAGGTAGCCAGCTCCACTTCTGCAGTTTTACACATAATATCCAGCGCATCCATTGCTGCTACCACACCGGATATCTCGATAAAGCCATATGAGTTGCCCATTTCGATGTCCTCTTTCTTACTTAGTAAAGGTTCTTAACTTAAACGGTAGGCAGAATCTTCTCAACATCAGCGTGAGGTCTGGGAATTACATGAGTAGCTACCAGCTCGCCCAGTCTGCTTGCTGCTGCGGAACCGCTCTCAACTGCAGCCTTAACTGCTCCAACGTCTCCACGTACCATAACGGTTACGAGACCGGAACCGATCTTCTCAGTACCAACTAAGGTAACCTCAGCTGCCTTGGTCATTGCATCTGCTGCCTCGATTGCAGCGGTCAGTCCTCTTGTTTCTACCATTCCTAATGCTTCTTTAGCCATTGTAATATCCTCCTGAAATTTAAATTGTTTTGGTTGCCCGAAGGCGTTTCTTTTATTTAACTATACTTTATGTATCAGTTCTTGTCAAAAGCATTTAGCTTCAACATTTTGCAGGTATCCTCTGTAGGGTTGGCAATCACATGATGCTGCACCACACCTGATACCTTTTTTGCCATCTCGATTCCTGCTTCCATAGCAGCTTCTACATCTGCAATGCTTCCGCGGAACTTGATGGTCACCAAAAGCGGTACCGGAAGGGAATCCGCATTGGCAGGTTTGTTTTTATCAAAATTTTCCAGGGTTACGTTTGCCGCCTTGCATCCGGCATCAGCTGCCATGAATGCACACACAAGTCCGTATACCTCTAAGATTCCGACTGCTTGATTCACTGTGGCTCCTTCCTGTTACCGTCCGTTTATCGTCCGGTTACTCATTGATAATCGCGATCTTCAGTCCGGCCATAGCCAGATTGGTCTTGTGACCTTCGTTTATCTGATCTAAAGGATAAGTGTGCGTGATCAATTTGTCAATAGGAAGACCGATCTGTTTTGCACTCTTTAAGAAATCAAAGGTAGTTGCATAATCTCTCAGGGTGTATACCCAGCTTCCTACGGTAGTGATCTCTTTGGAACAGATATCAAAGTGAGGGTTGATGGTTGCATCTCCACCGTTGATGAAGAAGCCCAGCTCACATAAGCCACCGCCGTTGCGAATGAACTTGTAAATATTAGAATGTGCTACAGGTGAACCTGTACACTGGAATGCGAAATCTGCCAGATGTCCGTCCAGTTCGTTCTGAACTGCTGCTGTCAGAGCCTCGATACCCTTGTGATCCTTGAAGTTCACAGTTCCGCTTGCGCCCAGTTCTTTTGCAAATTCCAGTCTCTTCTGCTCGCCGTCTACAGCGATGATGTTCTGGATACCCATGGTACGCAGGATAGCAATACAGATCAGACCGATGGGGCCGCATCCCTGTACGACTACTCTGGAGTTGAAACGCAGGATTCCGGTGGATTTTGCTCTCTCTACAGCATGAATCAATACTGCACAGGGCTCGATCAGGATTCTGGAATACAGATCCAGATCACTTACGTTAAATACGGTGGAACCGCCTCTGATCAAAAGGTAATCAGCGAACCAGCCGTTGAAATGAATATCATCATCCGGCAGAAGACCATATACATCGGCACCGCCTACATTCTGCTTGTTCAGGTCGAACATGGTGATGTCCGGGTTGTCCTTGAAAATCATACAGGTAACAACTTTATCTCCCAGATGCAAATCCTTACCTGCGCTGTCTTTCTTCACGTTCTTACCCATCTTAACGATCTCACCGGTTCCTTCATGTCCCAGTACAACAGGGATCAGTGAGAAGGGATCTCTCTTAAATTCATGAGCATCGGTACCGCAGATACCGCAGCCCTCTACTTTTACAAGAATATCATCATCTCCAACTTCAGGAATGGGATACTCTTTAATCTCATAATGCTCCAAAGCAGTCAGCATAGCCACTCTTGCTGTCTTGGGGATCTCACCGTTTCCGGCTTTCTTTCCATGACATCCGCCGCCATTCTTGCAGCTTCCGTCACACACATGGCCGCTGTTACCCTTATTTTCCATATTCAGGATAACCTGCTTCACAATTTCTTCAACATTAACACCATTCAAATCCATTGTGCTCTAGTCCTTTCTATTTTTATTGGAAGAACGCTCTTGCGTTCTTCCCGATGAGGTCCGGTAGAACTTAGGAATGGTACTTTCATTCCTTAGTTCTACTCCTCATCGTATGCACAGACTGTCGGTCATTACACAGCGTCTGCTCTTGGTAAAGCTCTTTGCACTGGTAAGTCCTTCACCGGTACGGCTCGCAATCGTGAAAGTACAATATCCTTCGCCACCGAAGCCCAGCGCGGAGTAAGAAGGTCCGTTCTTAACCAGGATAGCAGTATCAATTGCCTTAGCATACTTGGTGATGTTGTCCACGTTCTTGGAGTGGATATGTGCGGAGTGGCGGTTGCCATGCTCCAGCCATACTGCTTTTTCCACAGCATCATCAAAGTCTTTGGCACGTACAATACCCAGGATAGGCATCATCAGCTCTTCTGCGATCAGAGGATGTTCCTTCTCGCCCTCAAAAATGATGCAGCGGATATTGTCGGGAACGCTGACACCGATCATACCAAGCAGTGTCTTGGCATCACGGCCTACGCACTTACGGTTCAGTCCCTTCGGGGTCAGAACGGTATTAGTAAGTTTGTCCTGCTCTTCCTTAGAAGCCAGGTAGCAACCCTGCTCAGTTATCATGTAGTGCATCAGCTCATCCATTACGGAAGAAACTGCTACAACTTCTTTTTCCGCGATACAAGGAAGGTTATTATCAAAAGTACATCCGTTTACGATGTCTGCAGCTGCCTTGCGGACATCTGCAGTCTCATCTACCAGTGCGGGAGGGTTGCCGGCACCTGCGCCGATACCTCTCTTACCGGAGGAAAGTACTGCAGTAACTACGCCGGGACCGCCTGTTGCTACCAGCAGAGGGATGTCCTTATGTTTCATCATGATGTTGCTGGTCTCCAGAGTAGGTTTTTCTACGGTACACGCTACGTTATCAGGTCCGCCTGCTTCCAGGGAAGCTTCGTTGATCATGTTGATGGCATAAATCGTAGTCTTGATTGCCTGGGGATGAGGATTGAATACTACAGTGTTGCCTGCAGCGATCATACCCATGGAATTACAAAGTACGGTTTCGCTGGGATTGGTGCAGGGAGTAATTGCTCCGATGACACCGAAGGGTCCCATTTCAATTAAAGTAAGACCTCTGTCTCCTGACCATGCGGTAGTAGTGATATCCTCCGTTCCGGGAGTCTTCTCAGCTACCAGAATATGCTTTAAGATCTTGTGACCTACATTACCCATTCCAGTCTCCTGGACACCCATGCGGGCAAGCGTTTCAGCCTGCTCCTTGGTCTTTCTGCGGATAATGGAAATGATCTTTTCACGCTGATCCATGGACATGGTTCTGACAACAGCCTGAGCAGCTTTCGCTGCTTCGATTGCCTCATTCATATCGGTGAAAATACCATGCTTTCCGGCAGGGCTTTCAGCAATCTGGAGTTTGGCCATTACTTCTTTAACAATATCATTTACCATTTGCTCGTTCATGTTTATAAACTCCTATTTTTGTCCGGTCATTTGCCGAAATGTATCTGTCGCAAAATGCGCCAGGTAGGTATCCTGCTCGGCACTTCCGCCGCTGACCCCGAAGGCTCCGATGATGTTTTCTCCCATCTTAAGAGGCACGCCTCCTCCGAAGATCACGATCCGGCCCTGATTGGTATGCTGGATACCATAAAGAGGACCGCCCGGCTGGCTCAGCTTTCCAAGCTCCTCCGTTGACATTTTGAATGCAATGGAGGTGTAAGTCTTGTTCAGCGCCACATCGTAGCTTCCGATAAAAGCATCATCCATACAGCGCACCGCCACGGGATTGCCATGAGCATCTGCCACTGCGGTAACTACCTTCATTCCCATTCTCTTGGCCTCTTCCTCAACTTTTTTCATAAGGAGTTCAGCAAAATCCAGGGTGATATTGGCAGTCATACGGGATACCTGTGACTGCACAGCCATACCGCCTTTATACTCTTGTCCAAGCACAGCGCGGATGGTCTGGGCAATAACTGTCTCATTGCTGTTCATAGCTTATTTCATACCCAGCTGAGCCAGTACCTGTTTGGTAATCTCTGCTACCACTTCAGGACTAACGCTCTTAGGATCTGCATTTACGGAACCGGAGCAGCTGCTGCCACCGCAGTTATGGCAGTTAGTTCCACCCTTGTTCTGACACAGATCTGCAGGATGCTTTCCGGGCATACCGAACTTACGTCTGATCTCATACAACTTCTCAACAGTAGCTTTATCAAATTCCTTAGGGCCGCCCAGCATCTTGGACTTGTACAGCAGCTCTGCATAGAATTCTACGGATTCCATCTTATGATAAGCAGCCAGCAGGTCGGTAGACCAGGTCAGAGCACCGTGGCTCTCAAGCAGAACTGCGTCATAATAAGGAAGATATTTTTCAACATTATCAGGAATCTCCATGGTGGAAGGAGTACCGTACTCAGCGATAGGAACACAGCCAAGAGCGATAACTGCTTCAGGCATGATAGGCTGGGTCAGAGGAATACCTGCAATTGCAAAAGCGGTAGCAAAAGTAGGATGTGCATGTACAACAGCTCCTACGTCAGGTCTCTTCTGATATACTCTCATGTGCATCTTGATTTCGGAAGAAGGCTTGAAGCCCTTGTTAGCCTGGATTACATTACCCTGAGCATCTACTTTGCAGATGTATTCGGGAGTCATGAAGCCCTTAGATACACCGGTAGGGGTGCAAAGGAATTCGTTATCGTTCAGCTTAACGGAGATGTTACCATCGTTAGCTGCTACCATGTTTCTGTTGTAGATTCTCTTACCGATTTCACAAATCTGTTGTTTCAATTCGTACTCATTCATCATTTTTTGAGTTCCTCCTTAAAATTTATATCTTAAATGTTTGTTTTATGTTGCTTTTGATGATATTATAACCCCAAATCCCACATAAGTCAACATGTATTGGGGATTTATTTGTGAGGAGTTGCGGAAATGGGGACTGGGTTCTAGTGCCGCCGGAGACGCCAGCTCAATGTTCGCATGCGGACACGCTCTCGCTCCGTGAAAAACGTAGCGGTACTAGGCCGCGAAAATACCGCGGCCAAGGACCGACGTTTTTCAAGGGTCCTTATGCGAACATTGAGCTGGCGTCTTCGGCTGGACTAAAGCAAGT
This sequence comes from Lachnospiraceae bacterium, assembly GCA_017465845.1. GTDB lineage: Bacteria > Bacillota > Clostridia > Lachnospirales > Lachnospiraceae > Acetatifactor. Next base: position 19,024 of record JAFTVH010000153.1, read on the forward strand.
CGCATTTCAGTAACTCCTCGCACATGAATGGTCAAGTAAATTGCATATGGATATGATCAAGCATCAGTGCAATGAACTAACATCTTATGCTGCGAGGCTGGGGGAGCTAGTTCCCAGGGCATTATGTCGCCGGGGTCGCGGAGGTATTCTAATATCTCCGCGATGCCTTGGCCGGTTTTGGAATCGACGTAGAAGATTTGTTTGCAGCCGGCGAGGCGAAGCCATTTGGCGCTGCGCTCGGGGGTGGCTTTGGGATCATTTACTTTGGTGACGATTCCGATGACGTCGCGGTTGCACATGCAGGTGATGTTTGGGGGGTAGAGGGAGTAGGGTTCTGTAGCTGACAGAAGGAGACCTACTACCTGGGCTTCGTAGGTGTATAGGGCCAGAGCGTGGCCCAGGGTGTGGGTCTGGAGGTATTCACCGGGGGTATCGATGATGACATCGAAGTTATTTATGTATTGGGTTTTGTGGTAGGTGATCTCTCGACCCTTTAGGGCCTGGGTGAGGGTTGTCTTGCCGCATTCGCTGCGGCCCATGAGAATGATTTTCTTCATGTTGAGCCCCCGATCAGGTCTTGGTGATCTGGCAGATTGTGTATCCAAGCACATTCCGGGTGTATTCGAGGATGGCGTTGGTTGCGGCTTCTACCTCTGATACGCTGCCGGTGATGATCAGGGAGCCGCTGAATCTGTCTACAAATCCAAGTTCGGCACCGGATGATTTTACCGCGATATCTGCGATGATGATGGCGGTCTCCGCGGGGGAGATGGTCATGACGCCGATGGCGGATTTGGAATATTCTACTCTGGGATCCAGGCCCAGTTTTTCATAGAGGATAGGATCAGGATTGGCGATGATGTGGGCCAGGGTAATCTGACGTCCGGGCACCAGCTCCTGTACAATTCTCTGTTTTCCGTCTGTAGTGTTTGTATCAAAAATCATTTTTTGCCTCCATTGTGAGCCGCCGGCAACGCATCAGCCGGAGCCACTGCCGTCATCCGCCAATCTGGCAGATGAGACTGCTGTTTTCTGTCACCACACGTTTCAGCATTTCCATATGCTCATTTGTGGGCGGCAGGATATCTTTCATCAGATATTCTCTTCCCAGGTCTTCGTACTTGTCCTGTCCCAGCCTGTGGTAGGGAAGAAGGTGAATCCGCTTTACACCGGGCAGCTTGTCGGCAAACCAGGCAATATCACGGATTTCCTCGGGTGTATCATTGAAAGTGGGAATCACCGGTACCCGGATGGACAGCTCCGTCATGCCGGAAGCTGCTACTTTTCTGGCATTTTCCAGCATCAGCTCGTTGCTTCTGCCGGTGAATTCCTTATGTTTCTCAGGATTGATATGTTTGATATCCATCAGGTACTGGTCCAGGTAGGGAAGGATGCTTTCGATAACCTCCCACTTGGCACAGGCCATGCTTTCCATGGCGGTTGTGATTCCGGCTGCTTTGGCCGCCCTGAGCAAGTCTCTTGCAAACTGGGGCTGGCACAGGCTCTCACCGCCGGAAAGAGTCAGGCCGCCGCCGCTTCTGCGGTAGTAGGCTCTGTCCTTCTCTACTTCATGCATGACTTCTTCTACCGTCACGTCCCGGCCGATAGTCTTGGGCTTTCCCTGTACCATCATGGTCTGAATCTTATATTCCTGGGACTCCGGGTTGCAGCACCATCTGCAGCGAAGGACGCATCCTTTTAAAAATACAATGGTGCGGATGCCGTGGCCGTCATGGATGGAGTAGCGCTGAATATCAAATATTCGGCCTTTTGTCTGTAAATAATCCATTTGTTACTCCTTTGAGATCCTTTTAAAACTTAGAACCCCTGCTCCGTCCTGCGGATGATATCATCCTGCAGAGACTTGGACAATGTGGTGAACAGTGCGCTGTATCCTGCTACACGTACCACAAGATGTTTATATTTTTCAGGATGCTTCTGGGCATCCAGCAAAGTCTCTCTGTCTACTACGTTGAACTGTACATGGCTTCCCTTCTGGTCAAAATAAGATCTGATCAGGGATACGAAGTTATCCAGTCCTTTTTCACCGCTGAGCGCTGTAGGATGGAACTTCTGGTTGAACAGCGTACCGTTGGAAGCGATGCCATGGTCCAGTCTGGATACGGAGTTGGCCGCTGCGGTTGGGCCGTGCACGTCTTTGCCTGCGGAAGGAGATACACCGTCTGCCACAGGAGTGTGGGCCAGACGTCCGTCGGGGGTAGCTCCTGTCTGGGCACCAAGGGGTACATTGGCAGATACAGGATAAAGACCTGCCTGGAAGGAACCGCCTCTGGGATTCTTATATTTCAGAAGAGGTCTTGTATAGGTATATGCCACATCTCTTGCAAAAGCATCTACCGTGCGGTCATCATTACCGAACTTGGGCACCTGATCGATGAGGCCAAGAATCTCTCCGTAGCGTTTCTTATCAGTCTCAGGGATATCCATGGAATGTACCTGGGCCACGATGCGGGCTACATCCTCGTTGCTTACTGCGATACCCTGTTCTTTCAGACCGCCGATGATTCTCATAGCAAGATCAGCCACGCTTGCTTCATCCAGTCCTTTTCCATAATTGAACATGAGCGCTTTCTTAAGCTCTGCCATGGTCACTTTCTTTTCATCAAAGACGAGGGTCTTCACAGCGTACAGCGCATCTGCCATATTTGCGATACCGAAGCCCTGCGGACCGGTAAAGTTGTAAACTGCGCCGCCTTCCTGAAGTGCCTTACCGCGCTTCATGCAGTCATCCACCATGCAGGATTCAAAGGGCAGCGGGCACAGTGTGGCATGTGCCATATCAATGGAATTGTCTGCATTTACAAGCAGCGAAATGAAGTACTCCATCTGCGCCTTGTATGCATCATAAAATTCCTCAAAGGAAGTCATCTCTTCTACCGGCTTGGTGCGCACACCGATCAGTTCGCCCTTGTCGTAACCGCTGTCAAATACCACCTCCAACGGACGGCACATATTGAAGAATGCGGCATCATGCCAGCCTTCTGTCTTTCCGGCTTTCTGGGGTTCTACGCATCCGATGATATTGTACTCTCTGGCGTCCTCCATGGTCAGTCCCATGCTCATCAGAGAAGGTATGATCACTTCATCATTATAATATGCCGGCAGTCCGATACCTGTACGAGTCAGCTGTGCTGCCTTCAGCATCAAAGAATGAGGTGTTCCGTTCCATACGCGAATGGAAAGGGACGGCTGAGGCAGGAACACGTGGGCGGAAGCACTGATGCACATAAAGGACAGATCATTGGTCACATCCAGGCCGTTCTTGTCCTGACCGCCTACGATCATGTTCTGGAACAGGCTGTAGCCTGCAAATCCTTCTGCACTGGCTGCATCACGGCATTTATTCAGATCATTTAATTTTACAAAAATACAGTCGATCAACTCCTGGGCTGCTTCTCTTGTAATTTTGCCTTTATCCAGATCTTCTTTATAATAAGGATACATGTACTGGTCGAAACGTCCGGGAGAAATGGAATGTCCGCTGGACTCCACCTGTAAAAGCTGCTGCACGAACCAGAAGCTCTGGCAGGCCTCCCAGAAAGTCTTAGCACCTTTTTCCGGTACATTGGTACAGTTCTGTGCGATCTGCAGAAGCTCTGCTTTTCTTGCAGGGTTACTTTCCTTCTGCGCCATTTCGGCTGCCAGCACTGCATATCGCTTCGCGTAACGAATTACAGCTTCACAGCTGATGATGACTGCCTGCAGGAAACGTGACCTGGTGGCATAGTCCGCATCGCTGGGATTACACTGGTCAAGATAGCCTTTTGCTTCCGCGATAATGCCCTCGTAACCGATAGCCAGCACCTTGTCATACTGAACGGTAATGTGTCCTACACCGTTGTAAAAATAGTTGCCCGGTGTAAAAATATTGTGCTCCATGGCTTTCAATGTCTCAGGAGCCATATATGCTGTAGCCAGCTCGCTGGTGGTCTTGCCCTTCCAGTATTTATGTACTTCTTTCAGATCCTTCTTGGTCTGTTCGGAAATATAGAAAGGATCGGCAGATCTGTGCTCTACCGTCTCAAACTCCGGCTCCAGCCATTCAAAGGAAAATTCAGGGTAAGTCTGGCATCCTCTGGGAGCAATGGTGGTGCTTCCTACTATCAGCTCGTTTGGTCTGATGATGATGGGGATATTGTCCAGGATATGGGCAAACGCCTTGGCCCTTCTGGTCATGATAGGCTGACCTTCTGTTTCTTTATAACTCTCTGTCAGAAGAATGGCTCTGGCAGACTCTATTTCCGGCATCTTGGCGTAAAGGTGCTCTACCAGTTTCGGGATACGGTCTGATTTTGGGATTTCTGTGGTATAAAAACGCTCCATGTTCTCCTCCGTTCTGCCTGTGGGGCTGCGTTACTATTTATAGGTTGCTGCTAAGTGCCGCTTACGGACACCGGGGGTTCAAATCCAGACGCGCTTTCGCTCCGTTAAAAACGCAGCGGTACTAGGGCTGCAAAGTACGCAGCCCAAGGACCGGCGTTTTTATAGGGTCTGGATTTGAACCCCCGGTGTCCGTAAGCTGAGTTAGCGGCAATCTATAAATAATAACTGTACTTAAGGTATATTATAATGAGAACGGGCGGGAAAGTCAATATGTATGAGTTGGGTTTTGTTATTTTTATTGTTTTTAATGTGTGGTTTTGTGTGGGATTCGGTTTTGTTAAGGAAGTAGCGGGGGGCTGTCGGCTTTAGAGTGGGGGAATTAGTTGCGTTGTAAAATCGGGAAACTCCCGGCCTTTTGGGAGGGCGGGAGTTTCTCGATTTTATGGCATGATTTCATTTAAGACTTCAATTTTACAGCTGTGTTTTTTCTCTTCTTTATTATAAGCAATCCCTACAGCCAGAATCCTGCCGGTGTACTTAGGATTTTCCCCTAGTTTTGGCTGAAAGCGAAGGGCGTACTGTTTATCCTTAATCTGCTGAATAGCCTCTTCCGGCGTGTGATTTACTTTTAATTCCAGAATGATGGAGTCCGCATTTGCGTCCAACTCCGGATAGAAAATGAAATCTACGTATCCGATTCCGGCTTTATCTTCACGCTCAATGCGATAAAAATCTCTGGCAGCCAAGTATACCAGATTAACAATTGCTGTCAGGTCAGATTCGTTGTTATAACTCAAAAGAGGAATTTCTGTGTTATGGGCAAATTCCAAAATGGAAAGCATGGTATCCGTATCCTGAGAAATCGTCGCTTTCAGCATACGTTCCGACGCTTTTGCAAGCTGGTATACATAGCCCAACGACTGTTCTTTTCGAAGCATGTCATTGAACTTATCCATAAGTTCTTTATTAGGTATAGATACCTTGCCCTCCTCATAGCTCAGGAAACCATATACCACCATGGCCGAGAAAATCTCATCTTTTGTGTTCAAATTCATGGATGTGGCTGCATACTCCTGGACTTTGGCAGGTACCGGCATCCCGGATACCATCAGAGCAAGATCATCTCGTACATCGGCAACGTTATTCTCGATGTAATAGAATATTTCATCGTATGGGCCTGAACTGGTCCAGTAATTGCCAAGATTATTATTAGCCAAAGATGCCACAACAGAGCGTGGATTATAAACCCTCTCTCCCACACATGTATGATATCCATCGTACCAGATACGCAGCCCCTCTCTTGACACATTCCGCTGCGAACATAACTGCGAATATTTAGAGAACAACACATCCACTTCCGACTCAGTAAATCCAAAATAGCTGCTGAATCGTTCCTCGGAAGCCATCGTATACTCCAAAAACATATTGAGTTCAGACCCACTCGAATACTTTGCTATCGGCAAAATCCCCGTCATATAAGCAAATGATACATATGGCTTATCTTTCAAAAGACTGCTCAGGAACTCAATATACGCCCCTTTATCTTCTTCCGTCACAAACTTCCTGTGAAAAATATAATCCCATTCATCCAAAACAAATACAAATTTTGCAGATTTTTCTGCATGAATCCTGCTAAGGATATCCCACACCGCTTCATCATCGCGAATAAGCACATCCGGGTAACTTTCCTTTAAATCAGTAATCAGCAATGTTTCGACCCGATCAATATACTGATCATATGTTTTACACCGTCTTGGAAGCTCGTTCAGTGAAATGCGGATGACATTGTGCTTGTTCAGATGTTCCCTATATGCCTTATTCTTTGCAATTTTCAAAGAATCAAATATATCTGAGGCATCACAGCCCATGGAAAAAAAGGACGCGATCAGGTTAGCCATAACCGTTTTTCCGAAACGGCGTGGTCTGGTGATACAAATATAATTACTGCCTTCACTGACCATCGGAATAATTTCATCCAACATCTGTGTCTTATCTACAAAGTATGGCTTCACACTCTCATTTTTGTAAAGAGTATAAGCCGAAATACTATTCAAATAAGCTCCCATAAAAATGCCTCTCCTTTCCGCGACACGGTTACTGAAACAGATTCATTGTACCGCTCCCTCTCCGTATTTTATCAAATTATCCCTCAAATGTAAACTCACAAGACATACCTTTAGTAGCCAAGCTTTTATTTTTGTGTTGGCTGACTAACTCATAACCCAGTTGACAATCCCTCCTTCCAAAGGTAGAATAAAGAAAGCAATAAATGCGTTTCAGAAACACAGAGGATTTAAACATGTTACCAATCGATATCCACACCCACACCGTAGCCAGCGGCCACGGAACCACAGATACCATCGCCGACCTGGCAAAGCAGGCACACAAAAAAGGCATGACGCTTCTTGGCGTCTCAGATCACGGACCTGCCACCCCCGGCTCCTGTAAGGAGTCTTATTTTCGCAGTCTGAAATCCGCGCCGCGAAACCGTGCAGGCATCCCTGTACTGTATGGTGCTGAGGCCAATATTTTGAATGAACGAGGTGCACTGGATATTTCGAATGAAGTTCTGGCTGGGCTTGATTTCTGCATTGCAAGCATCCATCCTCAGAGCTTCAGGAGTCCTGCTTATCACAGAAGTTCTTTCTGGGACAGGAAGCAGGTGACAGAGAATGTGGAGGCTGCCAGACATTATAATACTGAGGCTTACATCCGGGCCATGGAGAATCCTCACGTGAATGTGATCGGACATCCTGACGACCAGCACTACCCCATCGACTGTGAAGCGCTGGCGGAAGCGGCTGCAAAGCATCACATTATAATAGAAGTAAACGAAGCCTCACTGGCTCCTGAGGGTTACCGGGGCGATACCAGGGAAACGATGCGCAGAATTCTGAATGCATGCATGAAGTACCGCCTTCCCATTTTGCTTTCCAGCGACAGTCACGGTGCTGTCTCTGTGGGGGAAGCCCCTTTGGCGGAAGGGCTGGTGGCAGAACTGTGTTACCCAAAGGAATTGATTCTGAATTTTATGTCTGTGGAAGACTTCATAAAAGTTCTACAGCGTTAGCTATAAATTACTGAAAGGAAAACTTATGAAAATCTACTTACTTCGCCATGGCGAAACCGTATGGAATAAAGAACGCCGTCTGCAGGGCATTCAGGATATTCCCCTGGCCCCAAATGGTGCGGAGCAGCTGCGTCAGACAGGTAAGCACCTTGCTGACACAGGTGTCATATTTGATACAA
>JAFTVH010000154.1 GCA_017465845.1 Lachnospiraceae bacterium
GTACTCCGTCTGGCAATCATAAAAGAGCATCCGAAATGGGGGATACAGCGGATGGTGGACTATTTCAGTGATCATCCGGAGATGACTGCAAAGTATATATTTAGTGAAATAGAAAGTTTTTATTGATTTCAAAAAATCCGAAATTAAAATCAGGGGGATTTTTGCGCATTTCTCGCAGGAACACTTTGCTAGAGACATAGTTTTTGGGTGCTTTGCTGAAAAAGTAGCTACGGTAATAAAATCTAACGGCTATGAGGTATGGAAATTTCTTCGTGAAAGAACCCTGGCGCACTTACTATGTGCCTTGCTATTTTCCCCTCCACATGATAAAATAAACAAAAGCAGATTATTATCATCTCCGGAAAGGAGCCAGTGAATATGGGCGTTTATTTAAATCCCGGCAACGACGCATTCCAAATGTCTGTAAATGATGATATTTATATCGATAAAAGCGGAATGATTGCATTTGTGAATGGACGAATCGGCAAAAGAAAACGTTTCATAAGCGTCAGCAGACCCCGCAGATTCGGTAAATCAATGGCAGCAGAGATGCTGTCTGCTTATTATGACCGAAGCTGCGATTCCAGTACACTTTTCCAGAATCTGGAGATTGCAAAAGAAGAAACCTTTTGCACGCATCTGAATGCTTATGATGTGTTCTTCCTGAATATGCAGCAATTTCTAAGCGGGGCCGGTTCCGCTGACAAGCTGGTGGAGTACCTGCAGGCAGAAATATTAAAAGAGCTAAGCGACGTATACGGAGAATATCTTTCATCTGACGAAACCCGTTTATCCTCTTCTCTTGCTGCGATTTATTCCAAGGATAAGCGCCCAAATAAGGGATTTATATTTATCATAGATGAATGGGACTGCATTTTCCGGGAAGCCAAAGACGCTAAGGATGCACAAAAAACATATCTGGACTTTTTAAAAGATTTATTTAAAGACAGGACCTATGTGAAGCTTGCTTATATGACAGGTATTCTTCCCATTAAAAAATATGGTACACACTCCGCCCTTAACATTTTTGATGAATTCTCTATGATTACCCCGGGAAAATTGGCCAAATATGTAGGTTTTACAGAATCGGAAGTACGTAAGCTCTGCCGAGAACATAAGATGAAATTCTCAGAAGCCAAGAAGTGGTATGACGGTTATCACTTCAAACGTGTCAGTCACATGTACAATCCCAAGTCCATTGTGGATGCCATGACCGAGGAAGAATTCCGGAGCTACTGGACAAGTACAGAGACCTACGAAGCCTTACAAATTTACATCGACATGGATATTGACGGCCTGCGTGAAGCCATAGTTTCTATGCTCAGCAATACCAGCATCAAAATAGACACCGGTTCTTTCCAGAATGATATGACGTCGTTCAATAGTAAAGACGATGTATTAACCTTACTGGTACATTTGGGATATTTGGCTTATGATGAAAAAACAGGCTCTGTATATATTCCAAACGAAGAAGTCCGGGGGGAATTTATCAGAGCCATTAAAAATGGCCAGCGTCCGGAATTAATAAAAGCGATTCAGCGTTCAGAACGTCTGTTGGAAGCAACCATTCGCATGGACGAAGCTGAAGTTGCACGAATCATACAGGAAGTGCATAGTGTCAGCACATCACCCAATTTCTATAACAACGAACAGGCGCTGCGCAGCGTTATCCAGTTGGCTTATATCAGCCGTTTAGATGATTACGTAACCATTCATGAGCTTCCCAGCGGAACAGGATATGCTGACCTGCTATTCCTTCCTCGTAAACATACTGATAAGCCTGCGATATTGATTGAACTGAAGTGGGACAACTCCGCGGAAGGGGCAATTTCACAGATTAAGGATAGAAATTATGTGGAGACAATTCAAAATTACGGCGGAGATATTCTCTTGGTTGGGATTAATTATGATAAACAAACAAAAGAACATAAATGTGTGATTGAGAAGTATCGTACCTAATTTTTTTAGTGCAGGGACTGTCGTGTGGCAGTCCCCATTTGCTCAGAGTATCTATTGTAAATACGTCTGTCTATGACTAATGCAGCAGTTAATTCTTCCTTTCACTTATTTTTCAGGCCTGCTGACAACAGAAATTTTAAATTCATAATTTTCATCCATCAAATTTTCTTCCGCAAAACAGGTAAATAATATTTCTTTTGCTCCGGTTCTTTCCCTGTCATAAACAAGATATATTTTCCCGTCAAAGAAATCTGCATCAGGGTAGGATAGTTGTTCTCTATTATCAATGCATCGCTGATAGTTCCATGTATATCCGTCGTCTTCTGAAAGGCAGACCGTCAAATTAGTGCGCTGTTTCTCATGATCATTCTTAACCAGTAACACTCTTCCAGATGGTGTTCGAGCTACAAAAAAACGACTGTCCGCATGGACTATGTCCGTCAGCCTGGCCGGTTGCCAGGTAAAGCCACCATCGTAAGATATACTTTCCGCCAACCTTCCCCGACTGCATCGTGCAAACATACGAATACTTCCATCTTCTTTCTCATATGCCATAGTTTCATCAAAGTTAGTAGATAATTTCTCCGCACCATAATAATGTTGATAAAGTTCTCCTTGATTTTCCGAGATACTATAGCCATAGCAATCAGATTCCTGGTCATAATTAAACTGAATCCACCTGCCGTCCTTTAACACAAGAGGCTTGCACCGCAAAAATCCAATATCAACATATTTTGCTTCTGAAAAAGTAAGAATCTCTGCATCCGGATCATCACAAACGCTTACCCACTCTGCATGTCTAAAATCATTGAACATATACCCATCCTTAAAAACAAGAGGCTTACCGGCTTGTTTTTCCGGTCGAACCGCCGGTTCTAATTCTGTATTGTTCTGCACCCAGAATACATACAGTTTTCCCTGTGGCGAAATCCAAAGCTGTATATCCAGGGCATGGATAAATCTCTCCTTATTACTTGGAATGACAAGTACAGGTTTTGACCAGCTTTTTCCATTGTCATCGCTATAAATCATCAGATTATAATTCTCCATATCAGGTTCTCCGGTTCCACCTGAATACCATGCAACAAATATTCGTCCTTTTTGCGTTACTGCAATCGTAGGGCATCCCTGAAACTGTCTGATATCCTCATCATATTTAGCATTATTAGGATAAACTAATAACTCACAAGCCATTTTATTTGCATTATCCATTTTCGTTCCCCATCCCTTTTTCCTTTAATTATCATTTTCAAAAATATGATACCATAACTTCGCATGACGGTGTCTCCCCTCATTTTTGTTATCAGAGACAAAGCGATTTCCTCTTACCGCCATGAATTTCTTAATATCCTCTTTGCACAAAGCCAGGCCATCTCCTCCCACAACAATATTGTCATAAAATTCATTACCTGAAGGTTCTCCCTGATTTTCATCCATTATCACATACAGCTCAGGGTATGCTTTTTTCCATACTTCGCTTTTATATTCAACATCATTCAGATATTTCTCCAGCCTTTCATACAACCTTGGCCTTGCCATAACACGGTTGTCCATCATAACAGATATTTTGCAATTATAAAATATATTGTCGTGTATCTTAAAATCCCGCCCGCCACCTAAAAGAATTGCCGTAAAGGGCACGTTCGATACAACGTTTCCATAGACCTCTGCACTGGAAAATCCATCGTCAAAGTATATCGCAACACAGCCAAGTCCTGAACCTCCCGGAAGATCATGAATGTTATTATAGCGTATAACATTCCCTCTTCCTGCCCAATCTTTGCCTGCATATATGGCACCTGCATCATTTGACTCAAAGCAGGCATTGCTTATCTCATTTCTCTCGATCATGTGATTGTTTCCGTTAAAGACGATTCCAAAATGAGGAACATCATAAATTCTGTTTCCTGCTGCCGTACAGCCAACTCCGCTTAATTCAACCCCTGCCATATATGTCTTATGCCAAATTGCAATATCATGAATGGTATTATTTGAAGCAGTATTGCCGCATGACAGTAATCTGTTACGGTCTCCGCCCGACAAAGCAATTCCGCCGCCACCCACATGATGTATCACACAATTATCTACAAGACATTTGCCGGAGTCATCTGCTATAATGCCCCATGCGCCAACATTATAAATGTTACAGTTTTTAACCTGTACATTCTCCGAATTCTTTATATTAACCGCACATTTCTTCGTCTGAGTCAGAGTAAGATTTTCAATGGATATATTCTTTCGTCCTGCTATCTGAAATATATCACCGCAGCAGGAAACATCCACATACTCCTGTCCCTCGTACGGAATCATATAAACTATCCCTTTTTTCCTGTCAAGATACCAGTCTCCGGGTTCTTCCATTGTAGTTTTGGTATTCAGGATATAAAACTTACCGCACCTGTTTTCATCTATATACTCAAGATATCCTCCACTGCAAAATGGTTCTTCAATACTGATAATTTTAGTTTCCTTAGAATAGTTTTTAATGTTATGACGCTGGGTCTTCCAGTCACAATTCCAATATCCAACAAGGAATATATTCGAAAAATCCTCCCTGTCAAATATTTCTGTCTCAAATGGGATCAGTTCCCCTTCGATTGAACCGAATCTCTCATTCCCTCTGATCAAATCCGTTTTCCCAACAGCTTTGTTCACTTTTGTATATCCGGACCTAGGGTATCTGCTCAAAAACATTTCCTCGTCATTATAGTACAGACGGATTCCCGGTCCCTCCTCTGTCATGTGCGGTTTAGGAATATCATAATCAGCCCAGAAATCTCTGAACGGTCCTAATCCGAAGTATCCATAGTCAGAAATTCCCCATTTTTGTAAATCAATTTTCACAATGTTTCCCTGTCTCTCACATTCTGAGAATTCAACTCTTTTCGAACCCTTAATAACGGTATCATCGCCCTCGCCGACAATGGAAATATTATCACGCTGTATTTCTATACTCTCATAAATGTTATATTCTCCCGCTCCAAGTTGGATTATGATATCTTCGGAAAAATCCTCTGCTTCTTTCAGGGCTGCATAAAATTGCGCAGTATTACTAACCAGAATTTTCATTTTATAAACTCTCCTTCGTCTGCTATATTTCTATAGAAAAGTTTTTACGTCCATCCACATGTTCTACAAAGACTTTCTCATTTTTGGTGATGGTGATCTCATACCGACATCCACGGAACTCTCTGGTCACCTTTGCCGGCAACATCTCCTGTGCAAGGCAGGGTTCGATCTCCAGGCCGTTCCATTGTGCGCGAATCCCAAACATATATTGTGTCACTGCAATGTACATCCAGGCAGCGGTACCTGTGAGCCAGCTGACGTTGGCAAGGCCGAACTTGTCACTCTCCGGTCCAAAGATGTTGGAGGCGTATACATAAGGCTCTGCCTTATATCTCCACTCTCCTGCCCTGGCCTGAGCCACCATCGGAAGCAGCTGATGATAATACTTGTAGGCATTATCCGGACGTTTTAACAGACATTCTGCAATGATAGCCCAGGTATTGGCATGACAAAATACGCTGCCATTCTCGCCGCAGCCCTTATTATAATAGGTCAGCGGATCTTCTTTGGAAGGATAATCCTGCATAGCCGGATGGATCTTCTTGATGCCCAGCTCCGTGTCCAGATATTTCTTCACACTATCCATAGCCTTGATCTGTTTCTCTTTATCTCCCATACCGCTTAAGACTGACCAGCTCTGGGTGTTCAGCCAGATTTTGGCCTGTGGCTCCTCTTTGGAACCGATAAACCGTCCCTCATCCGTGATACACCTGCGGAACCATTCGCCATCCCATGCCACTTCGTTCACCAACTTTTTCTGGCTCTCATAGATATCCAGATACTTCTGACTATCCTCTCCCTTTAATTCGGCCAGCTTTGCTATCATAGGCAACACCGTTCCAAGCTGCATGGAAGTCCAGATACTCTCGCCCTTCCCTTTACGGCATACTTTATAAAGCATGTCATTCCAGTCGGATGAAAGCATCAGCGGGAAACCATGTTCTCCCAGATTAGCCATACAAAAAACAATGGACTTCTTAATATGCTCCCAGACCGAAACCTGACCTCCGTCATAGAATTCCACCACTTCATCCAGATAATCCAGCTTTCCCTCTTCCATAACAATATGGTAACAGGTCATTACCAGCCACAGATGATTGTCCGAATGGATCCTGGTCACGGGCTCCCAGCCTTCCGTCGGGAAGCAGTAATGGTTACAGTGCCCGTCCTGATACTGCTGGGTAAAGAGCAGATTCAGCTTATCCTTTGCCCGTCTTACATCAAAGGGAACCATGGACAAAATATCCTGCGCCGTATCCCTGACACCCACGCCCCGGAATGTTCCCGTTGCGTAATAACTGATGTTTCTGGAAAACTTAAAATTCTTCTCCGCCTGGTAAGGATTCCAGATATTGATCATGGTCTCAGCATCCTTGTCAGGTATCTCGCATCTAAACTTGCCTAAAAACTGATTCCATTCTTCTTTGACACCTTCCAGAGAACGCTCCACAAAATTCTTTTCCCGACAGTGTGCCACGCAGTTGCGAACCTCTTCTTCCGTCATGGCTGTACCAAGAAAGATATTGATCTCCTTCTCTTCCCCGGCTTTCAGCTCCATATCAAGCTGTAATGCAAAGCAGGGATCACCGCCGTAAAGGGCAGAACCGGAACACTTTCCTTCCTCCACCCTCTGTGGATTCTCCTCACTTCGGTAAGAACCTATAAATTCATCCCTGTCGCAGTCATATGCTGCAGCCGGTACATCCGCAGTAAAATATACCAGAGGAGTCTCATCCGGTTTGGGCTGGGTCTCCACACCGTATTTATATACAAGGACATCCTTTTCCAGAGCATAGGCAGACAGCTGATGTTTGTTGTAGCACTGCCACTGCAGCTCCCGCATAAACTCCATCATGCCAAGCTCCACATAAGGGAAAACGGTCAGCTTTTTGTCCACTTTGGAAGTCAGCTTCAGATTCCAGATCAGAGCATTTTCCAGTTTTCCTACAAAATAAGTAGCTGTCACGCTGACATTATTTTTCTCTGCTTCAAAGCGAGTGTAACCCATGCCGTGGGCAGCCCGCCACTTTTCCGGCTTATTCTTGCAGGGTTCATTTGTTGGGCACCATATGTCGCTGCCATCCTTTATATAAGTGTAGAAACCGCTCCTGTCCGTTGGCAGATGGAAGAAACGGTAATGATTGATTCTCCATATCTGGGGGCTTTTATAGAAGGCAACACCACCGCCGGCCTGACTGATCATGGTGTGAAAGATTCCATTAGAAAGATAATTCATCCAAGGTGTCGGGGTGTTATATTTGTCAATCACAATCTCCCGTTTGTCATTTTGGAATGTATACATACTTTGACCGTCCTTTCATCAAGCTTAAGTTATTTGCGATATACATCAAAGCAGTAAATGTTAGGGGTGCCGGCATATTCTCAGAATGTTTTTATTATCCAAGGCTATGCCTGCACCCCATCATCAGGACTAGTACGAATTATTTATTTGTTGTTTTCAATGAATTCATCTACCTGTCTCTGGATTTCGGCAATTACTGCTTCACTTCCTGCCACCTTAAGCTTTTCCATGAATTCCTCATATGTCTTTTCCCAGTCAGGTAAAGCACCGCTTGTGAGCTGACCTGCATATTCTCCAATGACAGCATTTACCTGCTTCATGGCAATATCTATTTTTTCTGTATCAAGAGAGAACCCTGCAAGCCTGCCCGGTATCGCATTTGCATTTAATTCGTTGAACACATAATCATTCCATCCTTCCGGCTGAGAAACTGTCTCAAAAGCATTTGCCGTATTACCGCATAACCACTTATATAGTCCATAGGGTGAATCCGAAGTGCCCTGTGTTCCTTCATAACCTATGGGTTCGATTCTGTCTTCAGATACCTTTGTATAATGCTCTCCTTCAAGTCCATATACCAACATGCGGTACAAGTCTTTTCCCTTCTCTGTATACATCAGCTCTAAAAACTGCATTGCCACTTCAGGATGCTCGCAATCCGCACTGATGGCATTTCCTCCGGCATTTGCTGTATTCAGAATATAATAATTCTCGTATGGTCTGTTTACAATGATATCAAAACCATATTTTGCTTCCAGTTTTTCTTCTGTATCTTTCTCGATAGATGTATACCATAGATCATACCCATTTTCCTTACCAAGATCATCCGAAAGCTTTGCACTTAAAACATCTTCCCTAACATAACCCTTTTTATAAAATTCATGAATACGTTCTACAAGAAGTTTAAAGGCTTCTGTCTGCACGTTCAGCTCAACTTTGATCTCATCCTGTGACCTTCTGAATACATATGCGCCTGATACGGACTCATATCCCTTTCTGGTTGCCCAGGTTGTACCCGGATATATTCCCATATGCAGTTCACCGTTTTCGGCAAGCTTATCAAGATAAGCTTCAAAATAGTCCAGGGTTGCTTCGTCCAGAATATCACTTGCGAAGAATATTTTCTCAGCCTCTTCTTTGTCCCAATATTCTTCATTTCTTACAACATATCCATACATAGGGTCAACCATCTGCTGATAATTTGTCAATGCATATAACTCACCATTTGCCCGGCACAGATTCAATGCCCATTCGGGTATTTCGTTTAAGATATCAGCCCCGTAATTCTTTACCAAATCGTCCAGCGGGATGATTGCTTCTTCGTCTGCAAGTCCCTGAACTCCGCCCGATGCAGTATAAGTACTGATAATATCAAGCTGCTCCCCGCTTGTTCTCTTAAGCATTAGCTTCTGAGCATATTCCGAACCCGGTATGATTTCAAATTCCAGATTTACATTTTCCATTCCCTCATATTCATGAAGTTTTTCGTTAAATGCTTCCCAAACCTTATCTGCATCACTCTGCTTTCCGGGTCCGGCCATAATCCAGCGAAGAGTAATCGGCTCGTGGCTTTCTTTCTCCTCTGTAACTGTTTCTTCACTCTTTACGTCTTCCTTCACTTCGCCGGTAATTGCGTTATCACTGCCTGTCTCATTTTGGGAAGCATTGCCGCAGCCCGTTACCGAAGCTAAAATAAATGACAACGTCAAAATGGCAGCAATCCCTCTGGAAATTTTCTTTTTCTTCATCTCTTTTTCATCCTTTCTTTCATCCTTTTTTATTAAAATCCCCACTCTTTTGTCAAAAGCACTTGACAAATTCATCGAAAAAATGCGGTGCTTCACATTTTTTCAATTGCAGGTAATTTTATCAGCACCTATCCCTTAATGCTTCCAACAGTAAGCCCTTGTGTAAAGTATTTCTGGAAAAACGGGAAAATTATGATCATCGGACCTGCTGCAACTACCGCCATTGCATAGCGCATACTTTCAACCGGCTTTTCGTCAGCCATAAACTCTAATCCAGCTGCTATCATGCTGTTGATATACTCTTCCTCTCTCAATATCTTTTGTAGCAGATATTGCAAGGAATATAACTTTGTATCACTTATATAAAGAAGTGACGTATTCCAATCATTCCACTTGCCCAGCAAATGCATAAACCCGAGACTGGCAAGCATAGGCTTGGACAGCGGAAGCATAATCTGAAGCCATATTCTAAACTCACTGGCGCCGTCTATTTTGGCTGCCTCAACAAGTCCTTCCGGCAAATTCTGGAAAAATGATCTCATAACAAAAACATTCCATACATTTATTAACCCGGGGATCATGTAAACAAGCATTGTATTGGCAAGATGAAGATGCTTCGTCATAAGTATATATGTCGGAACAAGCCCCCCGCTGAATAAAGTAGTAACGAACATGTACCAGGTCACCACTTTCCTGAATTTATAGCTGCTTCTAGAAAACGGATAAGCTGCCATAGAAGATAAAATCAAAAATCCAACTGTATTTACCACAGAAAATGTAGTCGTCACCTTATATGCATCCAAAATCCTTTCCGGGGTATTAAAGATCATTTTATATGCCGAAAAGCTCACTTTTTTGGGTAATAAGGTATATCCAAATTCACGAATAGCCGATTCACCTGAGATAGATATTGATATGAGCATGATAAACGGTAAAATATATGTCAGACATATCAATATAAAAAATAAGTTCAACACAATCTGTCCAACTGAAAATTTCTTTCGCATCTCAATTCCTCCCTGCTAGAATAACCGGTTCTCATAACTTACTTTTCTTATCACGCCATTTACCAACAATATCATAAACAATCCCACCACAGATTGAGCCAATCCTACAGCAGATGATGTAGCAATATCATTATTTTCCATCAGGGCTCTGAAAGTATAAGTATTTATAATATCGGTTGTGGAATAAAGTGCAGCCGAGTTTCTTGTAACCTGGTAAAACAGGCCAAAGTCTCCGCTAAATAATCCTCCGAAGCCCATAATAATTCTAATTGCCACTACACTGGCCAGTTCCGGGACTGCGATATACCACATCTGTTGTACCTTGTTTGCACCATCAATTTTGGCTGCATTGAACAAGTCGGAATCTATCCCCATCAACGCGGCGTAATATAGAACACATCCCATTCCCACACCTTTCCAGACATCAACAATTGTCAAAATGGCAGGCCATGGTTTTGGATCCGCATACCAGTCCACCTTACTCATGCCCAAATCCACAAGCACTCGATTGATCACTCCGGACGCCGGGTTTAATAAAGCATACACTATGTATGAAACGAGTATTATTGAAATAAATGTCGGTAGAATCATTATGGTATGGTAGATTTTTACAAACATCCTGCCTCGAAGATTATATAAAAATATGGCTATCAATATAGCACACACATTTCCGATAAGTAAAAACCATAAGCTGTATAATACTGTATTTCTCGTTATCCTCCACATATCCTGTGAGGTAAATAAAAATTCAAAATTTTTAAATCCTACCCATTTGCTTCCCCATATTCCTTTGCTCGGGTTGAATTTCTTGAAGGCAATTATGATTCCATACATTGGAAGATAACAAAAAATAAATACATAAATAATTGCCGGAAGCTGTAACAGCAACAGCTGTATATCATCAAACCGAATGTGCTTCAACCATTTATGCTTCTTTTCCACTTTCTTTGAAATCAATATACTCATTTTTGCATTCCCTTTCCTTTATAATCAAATCTCGTATTTCAGGATTTTCCAATCACCGTCTTCTTCATAGAAATAAGCAGCATCGGAGATTTTATCTGTATCGAACCGTCTGTTTAAACGTATGGTAAGTCGATCACGTTTACAATACTCATTCTTTTTAAAATGCAAACTCTGAATCTCATCATCGACCAACCTTACATCAACCATTACACCATTCACAGTAAGCAGGCGTGCAGAAACATTTTTATGTTCCTTATCAAGTCCCATAAACAGCCTGACTTCATCCTCATCACTTTGAATGATTGCTTCATTCAGCGCCTCAATCATTGCCCCCGAAGCAGTTGTAAACCATGGCTTAATTATAATTCCCGGTTCATTTATTTCTGCCACCTCTCCAAAGCACCCACAGGAAGATACCACTTGCTTCAATGCTTTAAACGCTTCCTCTGCTCTCGCAATTCTTGAATAGGCAAGTGACTTCCAGGAAGCATACCATGACGATACGCTATTGCCATAAGCATACATGTTTCCGTATTGCTTTTCATATTTCACATAATCTTCCATCGCATTTAACTGCAATTTGTTATCATTTTCTATGACCTTATACGGATATAGACCGGCAAATACCGCTATGCTTCTTTGTTCGCATCCTTGATAGGGTACATATCTTTCACCGTTGTCCGGCAGACTCTTCAGTAACCCTTCAGCAGCCTTATCGCATTCAGCCGCCAATTCTTCATCCATTTGCATCACCTTCGCAGCTTTGCTCATTGTCTGCAATGTCTTAATTGCACTGCAGGAACTCATATACGGGTTTAACCTTGATGCTCCCAGTCTTTCGAGATCCGAACATTTCCCGATGATTACATTGTCATCGAATTTATAAACCATGGATTCCAGGAAAAAAGATGCACAGGCTTTTATCACATCATAGCTTACATTCTTTAGGAAATCGAAATCATTTGTATATAAGTAATATTCCCATGATTCAAGGGCAATATTGGCCATATGAAATATGTGATCATACCAAAACCCCATAGGCGAACCTTCCTCACCATTTTCCACAGCTTCCCAGGGATATCTTGCCTGATTCACATTAAAAGAAGATGCTCTGTCGGTTGCTCTTTTTAGCCCATTTTTCCTGAAAACCGGAACCCGCTTCGCAAGTTCCGTATGATTCGAAGTCATTAATGCCGTAAAAGAGAAGTATTCATCAAATCCAAAGTATCTTCCCTGCCACAGCAAATCATTAATTCCTATAGGAATTGACCATGGTGTAGTATATACTTTCAGGTTATATTGAGCAGTTTGATATGCATCCTGTACCGCCTCATCGTCGATCTCCACATAGGATTCACTCATATAACTGTCCCATAAAGCTTTGCTTTCCGAAAACATACCATCGAATCCTGTTTTTTCTATTTTACTTCTAAGCGCCTTAGACGTTCCTTCACAGGCTGCATCATCATGAAACGAGATAAAATAAGCAAATTCATCATTATTTTTCACTTCTGCAGATAAACAAATACTATCATCAACTATTCTGATATTCACGTTTTTATCAGCAAAGACTCTTATCACGCCTACATATGACTCCTGGCCATCGGCTGTATAATGAATTGCCACACCGTTTTTTTCCTGTATACAGTTATACTGAAATCTCCTGATTTTTCCGCCATTCTGATTACACAGCTTATATATAAACTCATATTCACCACTTTTACCCGGCAAGAATCTTTTTCGTACTGCAATGACATTGCAGCCATAATGCACAAAGGCTTCCGTCTGTGTATTTATTTCATTCTCATAAAGACAATCACAGCTGATCAATCCATTCTTATTATTAAGCTCCTGTCTCCAAGAAACAGGATCTTGAACGGTAAGCCCATCTACGGTCAGCTTTTGTTTGATTTGTCCAAAGGGTATAAGCTCACGATTAAATGTATCCATATACCGTCTTCCTGCCCACCAGATCTCACATTTCGGAATGTCCGTTTTATGAGGTTCAAACTCTGCATAAAAATTATGTACTCCTTCATAGTCAAGGCATGTTGCAATTTCTCCGTTTCCCATAATAGGGGGAGCATAATTTTTACTGACAGGCTTGCCTGTATTACAATACGACATCAGATATTCCTCCTCTTCTGCATATATTCTGCAATCATAACCGAGGTATTTTCCCTCTTGTCTTTATATCAGCATTATACCTATAAAAAGCATTCATGAGAACTCACGCAACGGACAATCAGGACACAAAAAAGGACATCTTTTTATGAGAAATTCAATACGAAAATGATGTGTTGCTAAATACAACATTTTCCGCATTGGTTATCATCTGCACTCCTTCGCTTCTGTCCCATGCCGCCGCACCGTGCTGCTGATAGTCCGGCAGCTCATTATCATTTACTTTTTCAAAACTGCAATCGGTAAAGCTGATATTCTTCAGCTTACAGTCACTTTTCCCTTTAAGATAAGGAAATTCCAGACCACGTGAGCGTACATTGCTAAAGAAAACATTTCTTATCGCTTTACAGCGCGTTTCAGGAGTCTGCCCAATAAATATTTTTATAGGGGGACCGTAAATAGCATCCATCATAATATTGTTAAATGAAAGATGTTCAATTAAAGTATCTTCCCTTCCCTGATCCGGTGTCTGGGTACGATCGCAGTACTCAGGCAGAAAAAGCGAAATACCTATCGTTGTATCGGTAATTACAATATTTGAAAAGGTACAATTCCTGATGACACCATCACTCATCCATGCGATACGTATGCCGCTTGAATAGCTTGTCAGGTTACAATTGGTGACTGTAACTTTCTCGCATACCTTATTCTCTTTCAAAGAAGCATTGTTTGCACGTACAACGATACAATCATCACCGCTGGTGATCATACAGTTTGAAATCGTAACATTTCTGCTGCTGTTGATATGTATTCCGTCATTATTGGGATATTGAACTTCTGCAAGGATCTTACACTTGTCAAAGGTGACATAATCACAGTCATGTATCCAGTATGACCAGCCGGAGGGCTGGTTGACCATGGTTACATCTTCAATCTTAACATTTTGGCATCCGGCAAAAAATACGACTCTCGGCGGCGTCGGAGCATCTATTCTTACATATTCCCAGCCTTCCCAAGCGCCTGGTTCCCCACCTTTTTTCATGACAAATGATGTGCCGTTACAATCGATTTTACCACTGCCTGTGATAGCAATATTTTTGCATTCGTCTGCATAAATCATGCAGGCATTCCTGTTTCTCGGGAGATTCCGGGTATCCACATGCTTCACGTTTTCCCGTTCCGGATAATCCTCCACATTTTCCGAGCCTAAAAGGACACCATCCGATGCCAGATGCAGCTCAACATTGCTCTTAAGTTCAATGGTGCCTGTTTTGTAAATTCCATCGGAAATGAAAACTGTGCCTCCCCCCGAAGCTGCTACTGTATCGATAGCAAGCTGAATAGCCTTTGTGTTGATCTGTTTTCCATCTCCTACAGCACCATGTTCTTTGATGTTGTATATCATTTTGAATGCCTCCGTTATTTTCTACTTCATACCTTTAAATTCCGATGGCAAAGCTTCATAAGACCTTCAATATCCTTTCTGCAATCGCCTGCATTCCCAGATCTCCGGGATGGTTGGCTACTCCGGAATTCTCGAACAGACCGATTGCCTTCATTTCATCCTGCTCCCCCAGGTCTCCCAGGTAGATGCAGGTGCTGTTTTTCAGCTTGGCAACCTCTTCGATGGCTTTGTCTCCGGGATGCTTCCAGAAGCTGGTGGTAAAGATGATCTTTGTGTGTTCATCTGCCAGATAGTCCACAAATTTTTCATATTCTTTTCTAAAAATGTCAAAATCAAATACATCCAGGCTACAGTTCTCTATCAGACGCATTACAAGTACATCGGGATGAAAAGCCTTAACAGACTGAAAATAATGGTATGTAGCGTCCTCTTCCTGATAATGTGTTTCCCATTGGAAGGCATTGCAGACGCAAGCGCTGACGGAATCATATTTTTCTTCTAATTTGTGAATGACTCTGTGAACGTAATCGTTCTCAATGGCAGATGCAGCCATGCCGAAATTGTGGTTCCAACCGATCTGCGGCGCTTCGCCGTGGCGTGTAATGGAATTCCCCACAAAAGCAATTTTCATATCAGCATTTACATCCCCGATAAAGGTGACGTATTCTTTTTTAGGAAGCTGATTCCGGGCGGATACGGTATTTTTCTTAATTTGCATGTCCATGCTTGTTTACCTCTTTCTATTAGTATTTCACTCTTAGCTCAACTTTCTCCTTGCTGTCAATTACAGTTTCATATATATTTTCTTCTTTTTGAGTAAAGCCGAGTGATTTGCCTGCAGCCTGAACTTCTGTTACTGCTTTTTCACTGTAAAACGCGAAGCTTCCCCCACCTGTAATATTAACAACAGTTTCGCTGTCAGCTTTTATAACATCCCTTACTGCAGCTCCTGTGTTGTATTTATCACAAAGGCCAACTGCACAGAAACCATCTTCAATAGGCATAACTGTTATTATTTCAGATTTTATACCGTTTAGAGTTACGCTTGTTGTATTACATGCGTCTTTTACTTCAAACATCTTTTTATTGTGGTGATACAAAACGTATTTACCGCTTGTGAAAGCAGGAATATCACGGGGCTTAACCTCTTTTGTGATTTCTTCTTTTTGGCTCGTCAAATTAAATATGCCTATCACACCGCCGAATTTATTATAATTAAAAATTTTATACAAATCCTTATCATCAGGAGAGGTGAACAAGCTATCGTATGTTGGTCTTGCAGTCTCTTCTGCCATAAGAAGCCTGCCATCCGATGTTGTAAGCTTTGCAATAATTTCAAAATCATGCTCATCCACTTTGTCCGATACATAAACAGGACTGCCGCTTATCGCTCTTGCGGATGCATGAAAATCTCCGCATTCATGCTTTGTCTGGAACATATCCCAGTCACAGTATACAAATCCGCCAATCCAAAGACTGTTTACAGCATTTTTAAAAATATGAACACCATGAGAAGCAGGAACGTTAGGAAGATAATCAACTGACGTTCTTGCTATTGCTGAAGCCTTAAAATGGTATGTAAGATCGTTAGAACCGCACATACAGTTAATCAATTCACCGTTAAAGTTAAGATTGACCGAAGCCTCCAGTGCCTCTCTATATTTCCTCGTAATAGTTACTCTTCCGCCGTTATTCTGTCCTATGGCTTCAAGGTTAAACTGAACATCAACCTTTACTCCGTCTACACCGCATCCGGATAAATATCTATGATAATCATTATAGAAATCAAAAGCCTTATCGGGATCAGGCACACCCAAAATCTCTTCCGCAGAGCTCTCAGCAATTGATTTTAGCCGGTCAGAATAACGCTTTTTTAAATATTTAACACCATATTTTTTCATATCAGGAGAATTAGGCTCAAGCCCTCCCCAATATCCTAACATTGCATGCCAGACGTAAAATTGTTTGATTCCATAGTTCTCTTTTGAAAACCTTACTATTTCTGCTAAATCATTATTGAATTTTGCATTTGCACACAACTTTGATAACTTGTGCAGTCCTCTGTCTTCGTAATCTTCACAGACTGTCTGCCAGCCATCATCAAGAAGAAGAAAACCGGGCACAAATCCACCATCTTTAAAGCTTTGAAGTCCTCTTTTTATATCATCAGCACTCACATGCTCATAAAACGAATCCCATGTACACCAGCCGAAATAGTTGTAGATCTCAGGCACTCTTTTTACTTTTTTTGTTGTACATGTTTTTAGTCTGTTTGCAATGCTGTCAGGTGCCTTGTCAATGAGTTCGTAAAAATTCCTGCCCTGAGCATAATATACAACTACTTTGTCAGTAGCCTCCGTTGCTGCATCTCCGCTTTCTATATATATACTCAGTACATTATCTTTTTTTCCAAAAAAAGACGCACGAAGAGGTTCTTCGACAAGAGGATATAGCACAGTATAAGTTCCATTTTTATCCCTATGGCAAAGCCATTGTGTTTCATATGTAACTCCTTCGAAACTTTTCGGTACATTTGCGTCATTGAACCAGGGATTATTTCTATAGGAACAAAGGATATTGTCATAATCTTCAAACTCGGCAAATTCACTCTCCAAGGACGATGTTGCTTCTCCAATATATTTAACAAAATAACCATTTCCTAAAATGTCTTTTTCTATTTGAAAATTCTTATTAATTATTTTCACGCTGAGCTTCTCCTATAAAGAAATGCTGCTTTTATGCAATACACTTTTTCCGGTAAACACAGTCTCCCCCAAAAGCCCGTCCACTAACATTTTCACTGTCTCTTTGACAGGTCTACAGTTCATCTCAATATAGGTAGGATCTTCAGGGAAATAATCCACAGCAAAATAGGGAGAGCCGTAATTAACAATAATCTTCTTACTCTTGTCAAACAGATGCGAAG
Organism: Lachnospiraceae bacterium; assembly: GCA_017465845.1. Taxonomy (GTDB): domain Bacteria; phylum Bacillota; class Clostridia; order Lachnospirales; family Lachnospiraceae; genus Acetatifactor. The sequence goes on from JAFTVH010000154.1 coordinate 17,507, forward strand.
CCCAGATCAGCATATGGGCTACACTCCACTCTGCCACAAAAGGTGCCATCAAGTTGAATATTACCAAGTCATAAGCCTCCTGCAGCTTGTCAACATCCGCCTGCCAGCATACTCTGGATGGTACATCGTAGATGTCTCTCTTTACGTCTGCCTTCATACCTCTGTCTGCAAATTCCTGTCTTAGCATTTCTGCTCCGGAAGATATAGCTCCATCCGTCTCACTGGCATCCACAATCAGTATCTTTTGATATTTCTCTTTATTCAAAGGCAACAAACCGATATCATTCCTCAGCTGACAGATTCCCCTTCGTGCAATCTCCAATATGGTTTTATCCACATACTGAGGGTCGGGATCATCATAGGCATGATCTTTCAGTGCCTTATTCCGGAACTTCTCCATTTTTTCGATCCGAGCCAAAGCATCTTCCAGGCGGCTCATAGGAATTTCACCGCTTAAAATAAGCTTTTCTATTCTTTCTGCTGCTTCTACCGGTGGCCAAAGCAACAGGTCTGCACCGGCTTTGAATGCCTGAACAGTCTCAGCTATCAGATTTCCCGTTGCCATACCGCCCATGATCAGGGCGTCTGTGACTACAGCTCCTTCAAATCCAAGTTCTCCTTTTAATAAATCTGTAGTCAGCTTCTTCGAATAAGTAGCAATAGGATAGTAGCCGTCTGTTAACTCATTATCATAAGATTTTAAGGATACATGAGTGGTCATAACAGACATCACGCCCTCTTCAAACATCTCTTTGTAGGTATATCCATAGGTATCCATCCACTTGGCAAAAGGCAAAGTGTTGGCTCCCGGCGCCATATGCATATTCACAAAATCCGTTCCGAGTCCCGGAAAATGCTTCACAGTGGCACACACACCCTGATCCTGAATTCCCTTTACCATCCGGCGGTACACCGCTCCGATAATCTTGGGATCGTCACTGATGGCCTCAAGATACATTTGATGATCCAGACACATATCAATGCTGGGCCCCAGTACCCAGTCAATTCCTTTGTCATTCATCTGCATACCTATAATTTTACCTAACTGATATGCATCCTCCAGATTAACGGATGCCCCCAGAGAAGGTTTGGGATTTATTTTCACATTTTGCCCTCTCACCTTCGCACCATCTGCGCAAACAAGCAGTTTCCGTGGAGAATATTTTTTACATTCATTCAATTTTTCAAAAGTTGTGGCTGTTCCCTTCTCCAGACCATTTTCGTCCAGAAGGAGTTCCCCTTCTGAATAATATATCCCTCCTACAGGGTATTTTTCAAAAAATTCCTCCGGTCCGCCATGAGTATTGATTTCACGTATCGTAACAATAAATGTTTTTAAAATTTTTTCTCTTAATGTCATATTCCGATTCCTTTTCTAGTCTTTATATCAGCATTATACCGATAAAAAGCATTCAAGAGAACTCACACAACGGACAATCAGGACACAAAAAAGGACATTTTTTACAATGTCCTAAATCTAACCGTCACACATAACCCGCCTTCCTCTTCCCGGTTTACCTCCAATCCATATTCATCTCCAAATATCAGCTTCAGTCTCTGATTCACATTTTTAAGCCCAATATGCTCACTGCCCCCAACAGCAGACTCCTTTAATCTCTCTCTTAACTTATACAATTCTTTCTGCCCAATACCTTCTCCGTCGTCAACTACATATATGGTTATATTATCCCCTGCTTTTTCCCCTTTGAGCCATATATTTCCTCCACTGTGTCTGTGCGCTAATCCATGCTCTATGGCATTCTCAATCAATGGCTGCAGGGTCAGCTTTGCAATCTGCTCCTTCCCGATCTCATCCGGAATTTCCACATGCATGCGAACCTTTCCTCTATATCGAAAGTCTATCAATTTCATGTAAAGTTTTACGTGTTCCAGTTCTTCGTTAAGAGGCACCAGGTATTCTTTGCTTGATAAGCTGATACGCATAAGCTTACCCAACGTAAATATCATATCAGTCACTATATTATCTTTCCCCAATAAAAGTGCACCGGCATTACCAATTCCCGTCAAAGTATTGAATAGAAAATGAGGATTTATCTGGGTCTGCAATGCACAAATCTGCGCATTATGCAATTTTAAAATTCGTTCCTGAATTTGCTCATCAAGATAGTCTTTTTCCTTTTTGGCGGAAAGAATACTTCGTTGGATTGCTTCAATCTCATCCACACGCTCTTTCTTATCCCAATCAACCAGCATAGACGCATTTTCAAGTACTTTGACCGTCTGCTGAATCGGACGATAGATCCAGAATGTCAGCATAGCAGCTAAAATCAGGCAGACTACCAGAATCAGTCCCACAACTAATCGAAATATCTGCATGGCAGATTGGTTCTGGATGTCAAGTACATCAGCAGAACTAAGATACAGATATCGTAAATCATCCTGTGGCGAATAAATACCGGACACGATATACTTTTTATCCCACAACGTATAGATTCCCGAAAATTTCTCACCCCAACCGCTCAGCTTCCTTAATTCATTGCTTTCTGACGCATCGTCAATCAGAAGGCGATATTCATCACTGTACATTAGTCTATTCATTTCTCCGTCGAATATCATAAGCATGGGGGTATTATCCTTATTGCGATACTGTCCGCTTCCGATATAGTTGCCCAACTTTTCCACTGCAATATTGACGGCCACTGCCCCAACATTTTTCTTATTGCCGACTCTTATGGGATAAAGTATCGTAATCAAATAGGGATATCTGTCCTTCTTCTTTCTTGCCTCGTATACAGGCTTGTCCGGCATATCATCCGAATACAGGGAAAAGCAATCCTTATCCTCATATTCCGAATACCGACAAACCATTTTATTTGATACTACTTCACCGGATTTGGCAAGATAGATGCAAACAGAATCAATATATTCATTTGAGCTTAACACGATAGATAACATATCGTTCAAGCTTTCCAGATTATCTGTATCAACAGAGTTCAGAGCCGCAAGATATTGAACTTCTTTGTCAATCGATAAGCAGCAAGCCAAAACCTTCATTGATTTCAACACTGAATTCACATTGTTATATGAAACTTCCAGTGCACTTTCATTTTTATTTATCAATTCTTCCTGCATGTTGCCTTCCAGTTGACTCTGGTACCATATGCTCAGTACAGTCATGGGTACCACCAGGCATATTGCCAGGAGTAAAAAATACTTCAGCAAAATACTGCTGAAGCGATAATCCTTTAAATAACCTACCATTTGCTTTATTCGGATCATTTTATTCCCTCCCGTTTCTTATGCTGGTATTCCCTTGCGGTACATCCCACATACTTTTTAAACAGACGATGAAAATACTTCTCGCTCTGATAACCTACCATCGGCCCTATATCCTCCGGTACCAGATTCCCTTCCTCCAATAACTTCATAGCCGCTTCCATCCGCAAACGCAGAACATAATCAGAAAAAGCCTCTTCCATCTCACTTTCAAAACGTCTCCTGAAATGCCTTGGACTTATATGCACAAAATCTGCCACATCCTGCAATGTAAAATCCTCACCCAAATGATTCCGAATCCAGCTGCATGCCACAGAAATACTCTCATCAACTCCTTTTGACCGGGTACCTATGAGTCTTCGCGTCACTAATTCATCATTCAGCCGGCTTAAGAAATCCGTCAGCTGCGTACCTGAACTGTCTTCCGCTTCAGCTGTAAATTCCAGCTGTTTCAACTGCTGTTCAAATTCAGCTGCAAGCGTTTCGTCCTTCAGATACAATTTACTTTGAAGTAAATCCAACAGCCTTTTTATCACAATCCCCCTCACCTTATTTGGCATGTTCTGTATCATCGGCTTAAACTTCGCGTAAGCCAGCCACGTCTCTTCCCCTTCCCCAAATACAGCTCCGGCTACCAGACGCGTCAATTCCAGTATCTGACCATACTCTTCTTCCCCAATGCTGTGCAGCAGCTGTTCTTCATGCTGCACAGCATCCAGTTCCTCCTTAATTTTCTCAAACAATTTCGTCAACTGTTCGTAATCCACAGGCTTGAGCAAATACTCATACACTCCACAGTGCATGGCTTCTCTTGCATACTCAAACTCTTTGTACCCACTCAGAAGCACCACCTTCATCCATGGATATTTTTCCTTAATGATATTAGCGACCTCCAGCCCGGACACCTTATACATGCGGATGTCTGTCAGCAGCACATCAGCGCGCCCCTTCTCCAGATATTCCAGCACATCATTGCCATCCTCTAACATTGCACTTACTTCGAATCCCATTGCATTCCAGTCATTACAATAGAACAGACCGGCTCTGATCAGAGCTTCGTCATCCGCAATAATTAATTTGTACATAGTCTCCTCCCGGTATCACCATACACATCTCTGAGCTTCTTTCTTATGCCTGACAGGTTCCCTTTCAACCTCTGGTATCATAATCTTAACATATCTTTACCGTGAAACCAAGTCAGCTTTTCAAATTGTCCGTTTTGTGACCTGTATGTCCGTTTTTGTACTCATAGAAGGACTTTCAGTAAAGCGGATATTCGCAATCCTCTATCGTTCCTTTCTCACGAACGCATGCCGCTTCGCAGCTTGCGTTCAAAAAAACGGCCGATAACCTATGTTATCAGCCGACATTTTTATTATGCTTTTGAAGCCCTTTTTATCCTATCTATCATCCTGGTCCTAAGCTTCTCTAAAAATTCTTTATTTCTCGGATAATCATCAAATCGCAGATCACATCCCGCTGCCTCATCGATCATCTTCACAACTTCTTCTCTGCCCACCAACTTTTCCAGAGCAAAGCAGATATCCATATCCTGAATCGCCTCATAAGTAACCTCTCCTCTTATGGAAGGATACACGCAGTCTTTACCGGGATAGACAATAAACGAATCGCCGGAAGGGAAGGCCTTATCACTGGAGGTTGTCATGTAAGGATCAATCGGATACAGAGAGCGGCATGCATTATAGAAATTGAGTCCCCAATGTAAAAAGCCTTTTATATTATATTTATATAGCAAAAATCCCAAAATACGTGTCCTATAGGAAGGCATTGCCATAAAGCTGTTCGTAAATACAGTCTGTGGACCACAACAGTAATAAGTCCACTGATTTGGTATATCATGCTCCAGGAATTCATGAATGTGTCTTACACTTGTAACCGGGCACTCAACCAACCCCTTCTCATAAAAAACATAATTGGATAACGCATCAAAGGTTTTGCTGTTACCGATCAGCGGACGAATGATTTCGGATGCAGTCTTGTAGGTTTCTACTGATTCAAGGGAAGGTTCATCGGAAATGTGGAAATAGGTATCCTGACTGATTCCTTCTTTCTCCAGTTCTTCTGAGATTGCCTTAATATATTGCTTCAGGAAGGAAACATATTCGTCGGAATCGGCAGCTACGTGCCAACCGAACATATAATCTTTCTTGCCGTTTTCCGTCACCATGATATTAGGTGCGCATTTTGCTCCCCACTGAGAAAACATATGAGCAATCTCAAAATATTTGATACCGTGCTTTTTGCAGATATCAATAAAGCGCTTGAATTTCTCAAAGGAAAATTCATACCGGTCTCCCTTTTTCTCGATATCCACAAGCTGGACACAAGGTCTGGCCGTACCGATTTCCGTATCAAGAGGAGGTGTGTGGGTAGGCACCAGAATCATATTGATTCCCACATCCGCAGCGGCGGCTATGTACTTGTCCATCAGCTCCCAGTGCTTTTCTGAAAAAATCTCTACGCCATGTGCTACAGCCACACAATCTGCGTAAAACCACCTTGTATAGATCAGCTTCTGCTCCGGCATCACTGCAGGGATGACCTCAATCGCCATATCCTGATAATAAACACATACAAGCTCTCTGCCATGCTTGTTGCCTGAAAGCTTAATTCTGATGGGATACGTACCCGGCGCGGTATCTTTCGGAATATCTACCTTTACCCAGATGGTAGAGATATCCTTTCCGACAGTCATCTGATAGCCTGTCTCTTCCAGAGGGACGAGAATGTCAGGCATAAAGCCCGGTTCCTGCGTAATATAGTCTTCCATGGGCACCTCTCCTGTAACAGGGGCATCCATAAAAGCTTCCCTTACATAATACAATTTAACATGGTCAGCCAGTTCTGACTCTACAGAAGCTGTGATGAACATGGTGTTCGTGGACTTCATGGTGATCTGATAAGAAAACCGTTCACCTGCCAATACACTTTTTTTGTGTATTTCATCATAGTTAAGATTATCGTTTGCTCTTACTTTTTCCAGGGATGATATCTGCTTTACCTTAAATTCCATTGAAAAACCTGTCCTTTCCTGCTTGATTTTTATAGTAATTATTATATACTGATCTTATGGAATCACAATGGATAAATAAATTGTAAAAATGGACTTTTCAACAGATGAGGTAACCCATGCGTACACAGACATATTTTCACACCAGATTCGAGAGCGAAGCAAACAAAAGGAACGAAACTGTTTCTCTGCAGGTAAACTGTGTTGGTGCTGTTTCCAGGAAGGAATTTTCTAATAAATCCGTCAGACGGGATTTCTACTATATTTATGTTTTAAAAGGGAAAATGATCATGCCGGACTGTGTCCTTTTGCCCGGAGATGTGATGATTTTTGAACCACAGCATGCTTATCAGTATCGAAGCGAAGAAGATACCACGTATCTTTGGGTACATTATACCGGCTTTGATGCCCATTCTCTGACCAAGTCGGCGCTACCACTTTTCAATGTGAAGCATAATATCGGTATTCATAAAGAAATTGTGGACTGCTTTCAAAAGCTGTTTCGCGAGTTCATGATTCATGATGAAGCCGCAAAACAGCTCTCCGTGTGTCTTTTAAAAGAAATCCTGTTCCTGACGGGCAGGTATGCAGGTGCCACTGCGCAAAAGGGCATCCCGCTCCTGGCAATGGAATATATTCACAGTCACTTCAGGGCTGATATTGATGTTGATGCCTTGGCCGGGATGGAGCATATGAGCAGCACAACTTTCAGGGCTACATTCAGGAAGCATACAGGGGTGTCTCCCAATGAATATATTATCTCCCAGAGAATCAGCGCTGCATGCCAGCTGCTTTCTCAGACTGACATGAGTATCAGCGCTATTGCTGCGGATGTGGGGTATGGGGACCAGTATTATTTCAGCAGGATTTTTAAGAAAAAGGTGGGGATGCCGCCTTTGAAGTATCGGCATCACGCCGGGATGTGAATTATCAGTTCCCTCTCCCTGTGCATTCTGCCGATCACACGCCATATAATACCCAAAAATAAATGTAGGCAGGAATAACGGCTGCCAACGTAAAAGGAATACCAATCTTGAAGAAATCGGCATTTTTCACCTCATAGGCCTCCTTACGCAGGATACCGATACCGGTAATATTGGCAGATGCACCAATGGGGGTAATATTACCACCCAAAGTCGCTCCACTCAACAGTCCAAAATACAAAGGTGTAGGGTCAATCCCCAATTGAGTCGCCATACCGGCAATGACCGGATATAATAACATGCCCGTGGTGGAATTGTTGTCTTTCCACGTCATTTTGCTGCCTTTTTTATAATCAATCCAATAGTCTTCTTTGTTTCCCCACACAAAATAGCATTCGTAATTGCGCTTTAGCTCTTTTATCAATGCCATTGTTTTCTGGGGATATGCTAATTCTCCTACATAATCTCCCAGGAAAATCAACTTATTGATATCTCTTCGGTGTATTTCTTCCATACAAGTTTCCAGTGCTATATGATTACCGTGGATATCGGACAATACTGCTGCTTTCATGGTGTCTTCCTCGCTAAAACTGCAAAATCTTATAACTTTCCTTCTTTTCTAAGTATTACAGCCATTGCAGCAGTTTCTTCCGTGATCGCAGCAATTTCCATGGCATCCTTCTGAGATAAGCCTTTTGCAATAGCGTTTAGGTAGCTAATCATACTGCCTTCCTGTCTGCCTTCCTGTCTGCCTTCCAATCTGCCTTTCGCAATTCCATCATTCATTAACAATTCACCCAATCTAGTCATCCCGATCACCTCCTTAATCCGACCAACTTCCTCTTCACTCAAAAATTTGCACGCAAACGTATACAAAATCGCCTGCATCTTCCGGATATCTTCTGCCTCAAACTGCTCTGACACTTTTTTCAGAATGTCGAATCCCTGACAGATCCTCTCATATACAGAGGTATCCCCTGACATCAAAGGTGTCAACAACATAGGTACCAGATCATCTAACGAAAGCTTTGCTCCGGCATTCACTTTTTTCTGAAGCTGTTTCAAAATTTTATCAGCATTTTTATCCTTAAGATGTACCGTCTCCACACGATAGGTATTGATACCTTCTTTTATTTTGGAACGAAGCTTCTTTACCTTTGCGGAGCATAACACTGTGGTGATAACAGGCACCCGATGTGTCATGCTTAAGAAAGACTCATATTCCCGGAAACGTCGCATATCCGATACTGTGATACGATCACTTTCAAACTCGTAATGTCTCCAGTATCCTTCTTTCATCTCATAGTTAAAATCTTCCAGCAGTTGACGTGCCTCCAGATGTATTTGTTCTGTAGGCGCAACCCTTTTCACATGATCCTTCTGTCCCAGATACTTCATAATATTCTGACCGAATGCATTCATAGCCACTTTCAGAACCCTGTCTTCGGCGCTGGGTACCATACTCTTTTGCTGCATTTGTTGCGTTTGTTCCATTAGACCTCCTGTTTCTGCATAGAGGAGTTCCTGTCACCATTATATCATGAGCAAGCTTCGCTTGTTCCCACTCGCTTACGCTCATTATAATATTTTTCTGCGCAATAGGCAATAGAAAGTTAGTAAGTTTACGTTTGTTCATAAAAATAATACTTAAAAATAAAGGTGAAAATTCCCGAAACGGGTGGATTTTCAGACAGAGCCGATGGGACTGGCTCAGTAATATAACATTCTGTAAGGCATATGATGCTTTAAGAAATGGTGCAATATTCAATTGTATATTCAGTTGTATTATGTAGGTCTGCTTTCTATGCGGTGACAGTACGCCTTTATGCGTGTGCTACTGCCTGATTGCTAAA
>JAFTVH010000026.1 GCA_017465845.1 Lachnospiraceae bacterium
ACATGTTGGTTACACCAATGGAAAGGACCACGGTTACAACCGCCGCAAGTCCTTCGGGAATGGCTGCCACTGCAAGAGATACCGCAACCATAAAGGAACTCAGCGCAAGTTCAAAATCAAAGCTGCCTGCTTTCATCAACTGAACGGCAAATACGATCACACAGATGCCCAGTACAAGCCATGTCAGTATTTTGGACAGCTGATTCAGTTTCATCTGAAGAGGAGTCTCACCCTCTTCCGCTTTCTGCAGAGCATCGGCGATCTTACCCATTTCGGTGTCCATACCGGTCGCTGTAATCACAGCAGTACCTCTGCCGTAGACAACAGTGCTGCCCATATAGAACATGTTCTTACGGTCTCCGAGGGGAACATCTTTTTCTCCGTCTTTCAGATTGATCAAATCAATGAATTTCGTAACGGGAACAGACTCACCGGTAAGTGCAGCTTCCTCTACTTTCAGGCTGGCACTTTCCAGGATTCTCGCATCTGCCGGAACTGCATCACCTGCCTCCAGAAGAACGACGTCACCAACAACAAGATCTTCACTGTGGATGACCTGTACTTTTCCGTCACGCAATACCTTTGAGGTAGCTGCCGACATTTCCTGCAGCGCTTCAATGGCTTTTTCCGCTTTGCTTTCCTGATACACACCGAGAATGGCGTTAATGATTACAACCGCAAGGATAATGATGACATCCGCAAAGCTGTCATTTTCGATGACAGCCAGCACGCCGCTGATTGCAGCAGCTACAAGAAGAATAATGATCATCGGATCAGCAAGCTGTTCCAAAAATCTGCGAATCAGCGATTTTCCCTTTGCTGCTTCCAATTTGTTTTTACCGTTCTTCTCAAGACGACTTTGTGCTTCCGTTTGACTAAGTCCCTGCCTGGATGAACCGAGTTCCTGCAAAACTGTTTCCTGGTTTTCACAATAATACCTCATGCAACTTTCCTCCTACTTGCAATAAAGATTTTAAGTTCTAAAAAGCAAAAGACCCAAGCACAACTGATAAGCTATGCTTGAGTCTTAAATTATCCTGAAAACGTAAGACTCTCGTATAGCTCATAGTTATACATGAGTCTCGCAATTTAAAACAAGCCAGACCAATATTGGTCATGATGTTGACTTGCTACGTACATGGTACGCATGCTACTCCCCCACGGGAAATTTACTATTGAGAAGTATAACGTTTTTCGACTTGAATGTCAATAACATATTCCAAAATTTCACAATTTTTATCAACAGTTCAGACATACTATTTTTAATTCTTTCAGCTCTGCTCACTTACATAAATCTCTATGCGGCTCTGAATGGTCTTCGCCACATCTTCCGCGCTCTTCTGTCCTTCAAAGAACGCAGCAGCGTCTTCACTGATCATACTATAGATAGTCTCGTCACCACTGTAATACGGTCTGGCAATCTCTATCATTTCCCTGATCTCATCAATTTCTTCCTGGGTCGCAGCGTAGATTTCTGCCTCCCAGTCATCATATCCCCAGACAATCTTAGGACTTTGCAATGGCCCGTTGCTTTCATCATACATGATTTCTCCCTTTTCATCGTATTGGTATTCCGGCTCCATGGCTTCTTCAAATACTTTCTCTAATTCATCCGTGCGGGATGGAAATTGCCAGTCAGATTCCTCATCAACATCTGAAAGAACGCTTTCCAGGAACCTCCATGCCCCATCTTTGCACTCACTCTTTGCAGAGATTCCATATATTTCGCTACCGCTTAAAAATATGCCCGCACTGCCGTCAACGGTGGGATAACCGATGCTTGTAGTTTCGTCCTCAAACATCAGATTGTACATCTGATATTGCTGCACATCCCCGAAAGACGTAGCAGATAAGAGCACTTTACCTGACTGAATCATGGACGGTAAGCTTTCTTCATTAGAGTAATCGTACTCTTCAACAAAACGATTGGCAAATTCAAGCACCTTAACAAATTCGGGACTGTCAAAATTACATTTACCCGTTTCATAATCAATGAACGACTCGCCGGCAAACTGCATGCAGATTCGCAATGCGCTTTCTTTCGTAACATACTGCATCAGCTGTGCATCCGGGTATACATCTGCAAGGGCGATCACCTCATCTAAGGTCCAGCCGGCTTCTTCCCCCACCACGGAAGTCTTTCCAAGCAGGGTTGCAATACTAAAATATTTAGGCACTGCTGCCTGTACGCCATCAATATTATACGCATCCAACACACTGGGAACAAAGTCTGCTTTATTAGCAGCTGTACTTGTCTCCAGATAAGATGTCAGATCCTCAAGAGCACCTTTTCCTGCCAGATTATTCAGATCCGCATTGGATAAATCAATGATATCAGGACAGTCATTGCCCACAATATCTGCATTTAATCGTGAAATTGCATCAGAATAAGTCGTCTCTGTCCATTCTGCAGTATTATCAATGTAGGTCCTGATCTTAATCTGATACTCACTGCTTGCCTTATTAAAGGCTACAACCGCCTGCTGAAGGGTAGAATTTCCTTCATAAAGGGTAGCGAGAGTGATGATTTCCTTCTGCACTACCTGGGATGCAGGCGTCTTCGTAAGAAGCACTACTTCAGGCGCGTCATCATAGTTATCATAAAATACTGCAATCCTTCCATCCTCCAGCATGCAGAAATCTGATGCATAGTTGCCATCGATATTACAGTCGATCCAATCCAGGATCACCGTAGACTCCTGTGTTGCCATATCGTATTCATATAATTTACTGGAACCGGAAATCAAAAGCTTTCCTTCGCTGCCGCTCTTGATTTTACTGTTATAGTCAGGAAGATTGCTATAGGTCGCTCCCAGCGCACCGGTTGCAGTATCCACTTCTGCCAGTTCCAAACCATTCATACCGTATTGCATGATCAGTATTTTACCGTCGTCAGTAGCTATGATGTCATTGATCCAATCTGTATTTAACGGAATGGTTTTCTCATAAGCACCTTCACCGGTAAAAACAAATATCACACTACTTGAGGAAGCATAAATCTTGCCATCTTTTCCAATCACCGCTTTCTGTATGTAACCGTTTTCATCCGTCAGAACTTCTCCGATATCCTGCGCCCATACCTGATTCATGGCACTGTCATACTTCGTCAGATAAGTCGTGTTATCAGTATCATCATACTCTTCTCCTTCTACATACACCGGGTAGCTATACCAGGTTGCATACATATTCCCCTCAGAATCGAAGAAGAAATCTCCCATATTGTTGTCATACCCTTCCCGCCCCTCAAATGCGACGTTCAGAATTTCTTCCGTGTCAATACTGTCATAGGCACGGCTCTTGAAGCCCCTTGTGGATTCACCTGTTTCTTCATTGTAAGTGTAAGTAGAATAATACAACTTATCTTTCTGCAGAACAGTGCTGCTCATATGGGTATTCTCATCAGCTTCCATCTGAAAATACTCCGGTACATAAACATATCCTGAGTTTTCTCCTGTACCGTCACTCTCCCCGTCAGTGGCATTCTTTCCGTCAACGCTCTGATTTCCGCATGCCAGCAGTGACATACTTAACACTGCTGCCATTGCAACTGAAAATCCCTTTCTTATAAAACCCTTACTTAATTTCTTCATGCTGCCTTCCTCCATTGCATCACTTGATGTTAATAAGTATAAAACATGGTGCAAAAAAATACAATCTACTTAATGAAATCTTAAGCATTAATTCTAAAAAGTACGGATTTATGCGTTTTTCCAGACCATAAGGTACGTGTCACATCACCGGAATGTATGCACCATAACGCTTTTTTGTATTGATTAATAATGGATTACATGGTAATATTCAATTAAAATATGAAAAATTTATAAAAGAAGGAGGTACGCAGCATGCCCTTGCCCAAATCCGATACTTATACGACTGATTATATTTACTCACTGCCGGAAGGCCAGCGTGCAGAACTGATTGATGGAGTTGTTTATGATATGGCTCCGCCAAGCCGAATCCATCAGGAACTATCATGGCGTTTGCATCAGGCGATTGGAAACTACATTGATTCCAATCAAGGCTCCTGCAAAGTATATGCTGCCCCATTTGCAGTTTTTTTGAACGAAGATGATAAAACCTATGTCGAACCCGATATCAGTGTCATCTGTGATCAAAACAAGCTGGATGATAATGGCTGCAATGGTGCACCTGACTGGATCATTGAAATTGTATCTCCAAGCAGCCAGAGCATGGACTACTTCGTTAAATTATTTAAATACCGCACTGCAGGTGTTAAGGAATACTGGATTGTCAATCCAATGAAAAAGACTATCCAGGTATATTTCTTTGAAGGCGCTGAACACTCAAGCCAATATTCTTTTGATGAGATTATAAAAGTCGGTATTTATGATGATTTGGAAATAAGAATATCTGATTTCCTATAACAAAGGTCTAAAAAAGTCCGGTAGTTAAACTTTAGGATTTAACTATCGGACTTTTTTCTAAGATACCTTTGCTGTAATGATTTCCATCAAAGCTCCATACAGGTTTTCTTCCAATCCCATGGTACTTAATTCTGCAATGAGAATGGGGATTCGCTTTTCACTTTGAATCAGATGATAGATATTGTCTTTTAAAACAAAGGAGATCTCTGCCTGATTCAGGAAATCAAAACAGGTTTTAACTACTTGATTTTCCGTCTGGAAGTAGGTTTTGTCAATAGATACACGAATTTCCTGACAAACGGATGTCTCCGGTATCTGTACCACAACTGCCTGTTTTGCATTATCATAAGAAGTGACAGCCTTCACTTCCTGACCTGCTATCGTTACAGTCACCTGGTCTTTTGCATCTTTCCGGAATCCGGCAAGTTCTACAACATAACTTCTCTTCCCAGGAATCAACTGCAGATTTCCAATGGAAGGATGGATGATGAACTCCGCTTTTTCTCCTTCCTGATATTCGAATTTTGTTTTCACACAATCGTCTTTCTCATAGTCGCAGGTCTCGTTGTCGTCTTCATATAACTCAAAGACTCCGTCCGCTCCTGCATATACTTTCAATCGGAACGATAAGGGATTATGAGTGGCTTCCACACCGCTGATTTCATCTGTAAACGGCAGAATCGCACCGGCTTTGGCAAGTACCGGAATGGAATTCAAATCGCGATACAAGTCGATCATGCGTCCGCCATCATACATCAGGCCGGTATGAATGTCATACCATCTTCCTTCCGGAAGCCATGCATTTACTTTAGCGCAATTGATTTGAGGAATCCGTTTACTGGTAATCGGCACAACCAGAAGCTCGCTGCCGAACATATACTGATTTTTTACCGTATATGCCCATTGTTCTTCCGGATAATCATAATACATTGGCGTTATCACCGGCATAGATTCTTTGTAACTTCTGTAATTCATGGTATACAGATAAGGAATCATCTGATGACGGTTGCGAAGTGCATCTCCCATAGCAGCTTCTGTTTCTTTCTTGAATCTCCATGGCTCTTTTCCGTTAAATTCACTGCAGGAGCTGTGGAGACGCATAATCGGAGAATAAATTCCGTATTGCGCCCAGCGTGCTTCCATTTCATCATCCTTATACCCCAACATGTGACCGCCGATATCATGGCTCCACCAGCCGTAACCTATATTGGACGCAGTAGTCGTAAAATATGGCTGGAAATCCAAAGATTCCCACGTAGTCACCGTATCACCGGAGAATCCGATGGGATAACGATGGCTGCCGGGTCCTGCATACCTTGAAAAAGTCATGGGACGCTTGCCGTTTCGTTTGCTGTCCAGAAAATGGTAATGGTTAAAAATCCAAAGAGGATCCAATCCTTCAATCTTCGTATTCGTTCCCTGCTGCCAGTCGATCCACCAGAAATCTACACCTTCCTCTTCTCTTGGATGATGAAGATATTTAAAATATGCTTCCAGGAACACCGGATCAGCCGGATCACATTCAATGGGATCCTCATGCTCATAATCGACCCCTAATGCCTTGGCCATTTCCAGGTACATTTCTTCATGTCCCTGTACCCCACCGGCGGGATGCACATTCAGTGTTGTTCGCATTCCACGGTCATGCAGCTTACTTAAGAAACGTTTCGGATCAGGGAAGAATTCTTTGTTCCAGGTATATCCGGTCCAACCACTTCCGTATTTGGGATCAATATCTACCAGATGCCAGTCCATATCGATAACTGCAACGGTAAACGGAAGATTCTCTTTATCAAATCTTTCCATCAACTCCATATAGGATTCTTCTGTGTACTTGTAATAACGGCTCCACCAGTTGCCCAAAGCATACCTTGGAAGCATTGGTGTCTGACCGCAAAGATAATAGAAGTCTTTCAGCGCCTCTTTATAATCGTGTCCGTAGCCAAAGAAATATAAGTCTTTTGTACCCTTCTTTCTCGGCTCGATCCAGCCATCTTCCAAAAGCACCTGTGATTCGCTGTCATCGAGCAATGAATAACCGAATCTGGATACTACACCATGATCTAAGGGAATTGCGCCATTTGCTTCATCCAGCGTTCTTGCTGTTCCGCCCAGATCGTGAACTTCTTCTCCATAGTGCCAGAGGCTATGGTAAACACTGAGATTTCCTTTGACCTGAATACTCAATCCATTGGGAGTAAATTCTTTTTCATTGTAAACCAGATGCACTCTTGATGTATGTATTTCGATTCCTTCGTCCGTATGTACCACACGGTAGTCACATTCCGGGAAATCCCTGAAAAAAGCCAGCTTCGTAGCACGGTCTTCGAACACACCGTCCTCCGAATATTCCAGACGTATCAACCCTTCTGTCAAAATCGTAATTCGATATTTATCCCCCTGTACTATTTGGGATACTGATGCCATCGGACGCGTTTGTACGCGATATCTCTCCTGCATATATTTCTCCTCTTTTCTGCCAATCTTTCTGTCTGATGCTTAGCCCTTAACCGCAGATGAAGCAATACCTGCAATAAACTGTTTCTGGAAAATCAGATAAATAATCAAAACCGGGATTATAGAAATTGCCGTTGCCGCAAATAAAGCGCCGTAATCCGTGGAATATTGTCCATTGAACATTTTTAAACCAACTGCCAATAACTGCTTTTCCTTTGTATTGATTACCAGATATGGCCACAGATAATCTTCCCATGCCCACAGGAACTGGAAAATTGCAATACTGGAAATACCGTTTTTAGCCATCGGGAAAACAATACGATGGAAAATATAAAATTCATTGGCGCCATCAATTCTGGCAGCTTCCAGAATTTCATCCGGTAACGTAGAAATGTGTTGTTTCATATTAAAGATACCAAATCCACTGAACATGGCAGGTATGATTAATGCTTTATAGCTGTCCATCCATCCGAATTCCTGGATCATGGTATATTTCGGAATGATTGTTACACACCAGGGAATCATCATGGTCGCCAGCACAAATCCAAACAACAGATTTCTTCCCTTAAATTTATATTTACTTAAAACAAATCCGCATATAGTGCTGGTGTAAACTACCAATACAGTGATTGTAAGAGTTACAACTAAACTGTTTCCAAAGAAACGAAGGAAGTTAAAACGGTTATTCATATTGATATAGTTGTCAACAATGAATGATTGCGGCAGCAGATGCTGCTCCAGCGCCATAATTTCGCGGTTTTGTTTAAAGGAAGAAAAAACCATCCATACAAACGGATATACTGTTACGATTCCCAAAAGAATAAGTATGGCATACAATGCGACTTTGCTTATCTTTCTCTTCATATCTGACTCCTCCTATTCTTTGGATCCGGAAACACGGAATGACAAACCGGTAAATATAGCGGTAATAACAAACAGTACAAAGGATAATGCAGATGCATAACCAAAGTTATATTTTACAAAAGCCTCATCATAGATGATATAGGATGCCAGATACGTAGTTGTACCGGGACCGCCCTCTGTCATGATCAAAATCTGAACATATGCCTGAATATAAGAAATAATAGAGGTAATTACTACAAACAAAGTCATAGGTTTTAGCAAAGGAAGAGTAATATATCTGAATGTCTGCCATGCAGTGGCACCATCCACTTTAGCTGCTTCTAAAGCCTCCGTTGGCAATGAATAAAGACCTGCCATATACATAACAACTGCATAACCAAAATCTTTCCAGATTGTCATGATCATAACTGCCAATAAAGCAGTTTTGGGATTCATGAGCCAGTTTATATCCAGACCAAAAATCTGATTGATCGTACCTATCTGTGGATTGTACATAAACTTCCAGACAAACGCTACTGCAACCATAGGTGTTACTACCGGCATATAATAAACTGCACGAAAGAAACTCTTATGTTTTACCAGTGGAGAATAAATCGCATAAGCAATTCCCAGACCCAGACCAACACGGAAAATAATAACTACAACTGAAAAAATCAAGGTATTTAACATCGATGTCCAGAATAACTCACTGGTAAAAACATCAATATAATTTTTCAAGCCTAAAAACTTATAAGTTCCACTCAATGGATTCCATTCATGAAAACTTCCCGCAAAAGCTATTCCAATGGGAATAATCAGGAATACGGTAAAAAATACAACCATTGCAGTCACTACAATATTACGCAGAATAATTTCACTTTTGCTTTGCAGCGGATGTGATTTTTTGAACATACAGGGACCTCCCTCTTCTCTATTTAGCAAGGATACCGAAAATTATATTTCCGGTATCCTGTTTGTCAGTTCATATTCTCGGCAGTCGCGTACTTTCCTTATTCTGCATATTTATAAAGGCTTTCAACAGAAGTGAATGTACTGCTTTGCATATCTCTGATGATATTTTCCTTTGCTTCTTTCAATGCGGTATCAATATCCACTCCGTTATAGAAAATGTCCTGTCCTGCTTTCTTTATAGATGTCTCCATTGTGGAAGGCATAGGACCCGGCCAGATATAACGGTCAATATGTTCTGCCAATACTGCCAGAGACGGATTTTCCAAAATCTTCTCATTGTCAGCAAGAGATTTTTTAGCAGGGAAGGTACTCATGGCCAGATTAAACGCAATCTGAATCTCATCATTTGCCAGGAAATACTTAATGAAGTCCTGAGCCACTGCCTGCTGATCAGCCGGTGCTTTTTTATTTACACCAAATGTGGATTCACCATTGTAACGGTTGTATGCATAGGGTTCTCCATCGAATGTAGGAATTTCAAATACACCAAAGTCGATATCGGTCCATGTTGTCTTCAAGGTGTTATAGTAATGACCCCACTGAATCACCATTGCGGACTGTCCCTGACCAAAGCTGTCAGCACCTTTTTCTCCAAAATCCTTAGAACCAACGCCATCTACTTCATACAGATCAAGCAACATCTGCATAGTCTGTTTCATGGCATCAGAGGTTACGTTAGGAGTTCTGCCATCTTCTTCAAACAGATTTTCGCCCAGCTGATAATTCAGCCCCAGTAAATAGTTCGTATATTCATCATTGAAATTCAAACCGGCCTGAATCAGGTTGTCGCCTTCTTTGATTGTCAGCTTTTTGGCAACCTCACGCATCTCGTCCCATGTTTTGGGGATATCTGCTTCTGTAAGTCCGGCATTGGCCCACATTTCCTTATTATAATAAACGGTACCGGTCATCATACCGTAGTCAATGTAATAAACTTCTCCATCAATCACATGG
>JAFTVH010000155.1 GCA_017465845.1 Lachnospiraceae bacterium
AGGCTGTAGAAGCAGGTGTTGATGTTATCGATACCGCTATGAGTCCTTTTGCAATGGGAACTTCCCAGCCTGCAACAGAGGTTATGGTTGAAACCTTCAGAGGTACACCTTATGATACCGGATTCGATCAGAATCTTCTGGCTGAAATCGCTGATTACTTCAGACCTTACAGAGATGAGTGCTTGCAGAGCGGTTTGCTGAATCCTAAGGTAATGGGCGTAGATATCAAGACTCTGCTGTATCAGGTACCCGGCGGTATGCTTTCCAACATGGTAAGCCAGTTGAAAGAGCAGAATGCAGAAGACAAGTACTATGATGTGCTTCAGGAGATCCCACGCGTACGTAAAGACCTGGGTGAGCCGCCTCTTGTTACTCCTTCTTCTCAGATCGTTGGTACTCAGGCAGTATTCAACGTACTGATGGGTGAGCGATATAAGATGGCTACCAAGGAAACCAAGGCAGTTCTGCGCGGTGAATACGGTCAGACCGTTAAGCCCATGAATCAGGAAGTAATCGATAAGGTTATCCCCGGTGAAGAGAGAATTACCTGCCGTTATGCAGACCTGATCGGCAATGAGCTGAATAAGTTGGAAGGCGAAATGAAAGAATGGAAGCAGCAGGATGAGGATGTACTGAGCTACGCTCTGTTCCCTCAGGTTGCTACCGACTTCTTCAAATATCGCCAGGCTCAGCAGGAGAAGGTTGATATGACTCAGGCTGATACTAAGAATGGTGCATATCCTGTATAACAGGTCTATTAAAAGGCTGTCGCATTAGCTGAATGAATGTTCGGCTGGCGGCAGCCTTATTTTTGCTCTTTGCTTGACCAAATGGAATAAAAAAGATATAATAAAAGCGTATGTAAAGACACAGAGAAGGAGCAGCTGGCGGTATGAAACAGGAAAGTGATGTTTTGGCTCGAATAGGAGATCATTATCAGAAGATGAGCAAGAATCATCGTAAGATTGCGGAATATATCCGGCAAAATTATGATGAAGCTGTGTTCATGACTGCCGCAAAGCTGGGTGAGACGCTTGGAATCAGCGAATCAACCGTGGTAAGGTTTGCTTCCGGTCTTGGATACGATGGATACCCGGGTTTTCAGAAGGCCTTGGAGGACTGTGTCCGGGGAAAATTAAGCAGTGTCCAGAAAATCAATATCAAATATGGCAGGAGCAGTCAATCTGAGGTTTTAACATCTGTACTGACTTCCGATATGGAGAAGATTCGGGATACCATGGAACATTTGGATTCCAATGCTTTTGAAACAGCTGTTAAGACGATTTTGAAGGCTGAGACAGTGTATATAATGGGGCTTAGGAGCAATGAGCCTTTGGCGGGTTTTTTACATTTTTATCTGAATATGATCAGGGGAAATGTTGTACTATTAAGAAGTACCAGTATCAGTGAGACCTTTGAGCAGATGATACGTATACATGAGAGGGATTGCTTTATTGGTATCAGTTTTCCCAGATATTCGATGCGCACCCTGAAAGCTATGGAGTTTGCCAACGACCGTAATGCCAGTGTGATTGCCATTACGGACAGCGTGAATTCGCCGATGAATCTGTACTCTTCCTGTAATCTGTTAGCCAGAAGTGACATGGTTTCCATTGTGGACTCACTGGTGGCACCTCTTAGTCTGATCAATGCACTTGTGGTGGCTTTATGTCTGAAATGTCCTCAGGAGGTCAAGAAGAATCTGGAGGTGCTTGAAAATGCCTGGAACAATTATCAGGTATACATGAACGATGAAATAGATTATATTGATGAAGATGCTGTGCTTGGTGGAATGCCAACGGTTGATATACCGGCAGGAATGGCTTAAACCGGAAAGGCTTAATGAATGAAGAAAGTAATCATAATAGGTGGCGGTGCCGCAGGTATGATGGCGGCCATTGCAGCAGCTGATGCCGGAGCAGCAGTTTGCCTGATTGAAAAAAATGAAAAGCTGGGCAAGAAGATTTATATTACCGGCAAGGGACGATGTAATGTGACCAATGCAGGAGAAATGGAGACATTGTTTGCTAATTGTGTCAGCAATCCGAAGTTCCTTTACAGCGCTTTTTACCGGTTCGATAATAGAAGTGTTATGGATTTCCTGGAAAAGGCAGGTTGTCCGCTGAAAGTGGAACGAGGGGACAGGGTTTTCCCAGTTTCAGACCATTCTTCAGATATTATTGCAGCACTATCCAGAGAACTTCGCAGGCGTGATGTGGAGATCATGTTACACAGTGAGGTGAAGGAAATCATGGTCCAAAGTAAGGTGACGGGAGTCCGTCTTTCTGATGGAAGAAAGTTAGATGCAGATAGCGTCATTATTGCTACAGGAGGTATTTCTTATCCCACTACCGGTTCTACCGGAGACGGCTATCGTTTTGCAAGAGAGACAGGTCATACACTGATAGATACCACACCCTCTCTGGTACCGTTTACCACAGAAGAAACATGGTGTCGTGATGTGATGGGACTTGCCCTGAAAAATGTCTCTGTACGCCTCATGCAGAGCGCAAAAGAGATATATGAGGGCTTTGGAGAGATGCTGTTTACCCATTTTGGCGTCAGTGGTCCATTGATACTGAGTGCCAGCAGCTATTATATGAAAAATGCAGAAAAAGCCCGTAAAAAGGCTGCAAAATCTAAATCAGGCAAAGATGTAATCAGCGAAGGCAAGACACAATTATACATTGATTTAAAGCCGGCTCTTGACTTAGAACAGCTGGACAAGCGTATTTTACGAGATTTCGAGGAAAATAAGAATAAGCAGTTTAAAAACGCATTGAACGGACTTTTCCCGGTAAAGCTGATACCGATTATGATCTCTTTATCAGGAATCCATCCGGATAAGAAAGTAAATGAGATTACCAGAGAGGAAAGAAGAGCTTTTGCGGAACTGATCAAGAATCTGCCGCTGACTATTACCGGCGTCAGGGATTATAATGAGGCCATTATTACCAGGGGCGGAGTTTCTGTAAAAGATGTGAATCCCTCTACAATGGAGTCAAAGAAAGTGCAGGGTATGTATTTTGCAGGTGAAGTATTAGACCTTGATGCTTTGACGGGAGGATTCAACCTGCAGATTGCATGGTCTACCGGATATCTGGCGGGTGAGAGCGCGGCACTGCAGAAATAAGCAAGATGCTTTATAAGTTGTCAAATCTTTTGTTGTATATAGAACGGGGCAATGTTATGATTTACGATACAGGAGGTTATGCATGAGTTATAATATAGCGATTGACGGACCTGCGGGAGCAGGAAAAAGTACGATAGCCAAGGCACTGGCAAAGAGATTGAATCTGATTTATGTAGATACAGGAGCAATGTACCGTGCCATGGCATTGTATCTTCTTAGGGAAAGGATTAATCCCGATGATGCGCAGGCTGTCAGTGAAAATTGTGAGGAAGCAGATATCACTATCCGTTATGAAGACGGTGTTCAGGTGGTGTATCTCAATGGCGAAAATGTCAATGCTTTTTTAAGGACAGAAGAAGTTGGCAACATGGCATCCAAGACAAGTCCACAACCGGCTATCCGCAAGAAGCTGGTAGAGCTTCAGCAGAAGCTTGCAGCTAACAGCGACTGTGTCATGGACGGCAGGGATATCGGTACTTGCGTGCTCCCCAATGCGGATGTAAAGATTTATATGACTGCCAGCAGCTATGTGCGTGCAAAGCGCAGATTCGATGAATTGACTGCCAAAGGTGAATCGTGTGATCTGGAGAAAATCAAAGCCGACATAGAAGAAAGAGATTATCGTGACATGCATCGTGAGACATCTCCGCTGAAACAGGCAGAGGATGCACTGCTTCTGGATACTTCTGACATGACCATAGAGGAAGTGGTAAGTGCCATGATCAGTATCTGTGAGGAGAAGAATGCAGCACGGAATCAGAAGGGCGCTGAAAAGTCGAAGGAGGATATCTGAGTAATGGAAATAAGGCTGGCTGAAAGCGCAGGCTTCTGCTTTGGCGTAAAACGTGCTGTAGATAAAGTGTATGAACAGATAGAAACTGGTAAAACTATATATACGTATGGCCCTATTATCCATAATGAAGAAGTGGTAAAAGATCTGGAGGAGAAAGGTGTCAGGGTCATTGAGACAAAAGAAGAGTTGGAGCAGCTCACTGAAGGTACCGTGGTCATCCGTTCCCATGGAGTTTCTAAAGACATCTATGATATCCTGGATCAAAAAGGACTGGAGTGCATTGATGCCACTTGCCCCTTTGTGAAAAGGATTCACAGAGTTGTGGAGAAGGAAAGCCTGGCCGGTAAAGAGATCATTGTGGTGGGGACTCCGTCTCATCCAGAGGTACAAGGCATTGTAGGATGGTGTCAGGGGCCTGTTACAGTGCTAGAGACACCTGAAGAAGCTTTGGAATACACCCCAAAAGAGGGCAAAAACCTCTGTATCGTGGCTCAAACGACATATAATTACAAGAAATTTCAATATATAGTTGAAATTTTTGAGAAAAAAGGTTACAATGATAGTGTTGTGAACACTATCTGTAATGCAACAGAAGAACGACAGACGCAGGCGCGGGCCATCGCGAAAGAAGCGGATGTTATGATCGTAATAGGAGGTAAGCACAGCTCCAACACGAGAAAACTGTATGAGATTTGCAGCAGGGAGTGTGCAAACACCTATTTTATACAGACACTAGATGACTTGCATTTAGAACTACCTAAAGCTGTTCGACTGGTGGGTATTACTGCTGGGGCTTCCACCCCAAACAAATTAATCGAGGAGGTTCAAAATTATGTCAGAATTAACTTTTGAACAAATGTTGGAAGAATCATTAAAGACAATACATGCAGGAGAGGTAGTCGAAGGCACAGTTATCGATGTGAAGCCCGATGAGATGGTACTTAACATCGGTTACAAGTCTGACGGTATTCTTACCAAGAGTGAGTACACCAACGACAATAGTGTAGATCTTACTACTGTCGTTAAAGTCGGCGACACCATGGAAGTTAAAGTATTGAAAGTTAATGATGGAGAAGGTCAGGTGGTTCTGACCTACAAGAGACTTGCTGCTGACAGAGGCAACAAGAGAATTGAAGAAGCTTATAACAATAAGGAAGTGCTGAAAGCAACTGTTGCTCAGGTACTTGACGGTGGTTTAAGCGTAGTAGTAGAAGAAGTAAGAATCTTCATCCCTGCAAGCCTGGTATCCGATACCTATGAGAAGGATCTGACCAAGTATGCAGGACAGGAAATTGAATTCGTTATCAGCGAGTACAATCCTAAGAGAAGAAGATACATCGGTGACCGCAAGCAGCTCATCGTTGCTAAGAAGGCTGAACTGCAGAAGGAACTCTTTGAGAGAATCCATGAAGGCGATGTAGTAGAAGGCGTTGTTAAGAACGTTACCGATTTTGGCGCTTTCATCGATCTGGGCGGAGCAGACGGTCTGCTTCACATCTCCGAGATGTCCTGGGGAAGAGTAGAGCATCCTAAGAAAGTCTTCAAAGTAGGCGACACTTTAAAGGTTCTGATTAAAGAGATCAGCGGAAGCAAGATTGCTCTGTCCTTAAAGTTTGAAGATGCTAATCCTTGGAAGGATGCTGCAGAGAAGTATGCAGTAGGCAATGTTGTAACCGGTAAGGTTGCAAGAATGACTGACTTCGGTGCATTCGTAGAGCTGGAGCCCGGCGTAGACGCTCTGCTTCATGTTTCTCAGATTGCTAAGGAGCACATCGAGAAACCTGCTGATGTTCTGGCTGTTGGTGATGAAGTTACCGCTAAGGTTGTAGATTTCAACGAAGCTGACAAGAAGATTTCCCTGAGTGTTAAGGCACTGTCTCAGGAAGCAGCAAAGGAAGAAAACGCTGATGTTGCAGATGTAGACGTTGATGCTGTAATCGCTTCTGAAGAATAATTTATACTAAAAAGGAGACTTATCGTGGATTGCGATAAGTCTTTTTTTAATTCTACTACAAAATATAAATAGTCATATAATATATTTTGGATTGTATTAATATACTGAAATAGATCTGTGATAAGTAGAAAAGTATGAATATAACGCAGGGTTCTTTCATGAAGAAAATTTAGAAATCAGATAAAGCCTGAATTCATCCAGGGTTATGAGTGCTATACATTCTCGCACATAACCCTGGACTTTTTTACCATGTAGAGGTATAAT
>JAFTVH010000001.1 GCA_017465845.1 Lachnospiraceae bacterium
CACAGAAAGCTGATCATCAGTTTTTGAAATATTTTCATCTGCCCTGCGTTCTTTCTTATCATCTTTTTCTCCTCCCGGTCAATGCGAAAAAGAGTCTGTTCTTTCATGCTTTCTTCATGAATCAAACACACTCTTTTTATGATACTGTTTCTGTGCGCCTATCAGGGCGCAATTAGCCCTTAACAGAACCAAGCATGGCCCCTTTCGCAAAGTATTTCTGCAGCCATGGATACACGGCAATGACAGGCAAAACAGCAAAAATCATCGTAGCTGCGCTTAACGTTGTCTCATTATATTCATTTTTCACCTTTAAAACCGTAAGCATCACTTCTGTTCCGCCATTTATCATCTGTCTTATTTTCATCTGCAGCGGATACCAGTCCACATCATTGATAAACATCAGAGGATGCTGGAACTGATTCCATGCAGTCACTCCGTAGAATAAACCGATGGTCGTCAGCGTTGCCTTGGAAGACGGAAATACGATGCGGAACAGAACCTGCGCCGTCCCACAGCCATCAATCACCGCCGCCTCTTCTATCTCACTTGGAAACGCCTTGAAAGAGGTCCTCATAATCGCCATATTGTAAGCAGAAAAAATATGAGGCACTACCAGTACAAGGGGATTGTCATATAACCCCATATTCTTCAATGTCAAAAAGTAAGGTACCACAGGTGCCTTAAATATCATTGTCAGGACAACAAATATCATAAGAATACGCCCTGCTCTAAAATAGCCCTTTGAAAGCGGATAAGCCATCAGTGCGGTCACTAATATGGATAAAACTACCGTCAGAACCGTAGACACTGCTGTAACCACGCAGGAACGCCATAAACTTGCATCCTTCAGGATATGCTTCCAGGATGCCAAAGTAAAATCAACAGGCCAGAGTGTCACTGCATTCATATCAGCAGCTGTACTGGAACTAAGGGACATTGCAACCGTTGAAAGCAATGGTAACACCGCAACCATAGCTATGATTACTAAAAAAACTGTAATAGTTATTCTGAATACTTTATCTTTG
Source organism: Lachnospiraceae bacterium (assembly GCA_017465845.1). GTDB lineage: Bacteria > Bacillota > Clostridia > Lachnospirales > Lachnospiraceae > Acetatifactor. Next base: position 1,026 of record JAFTVH010000001.1, read on the forward strand.
AATGATTCCATCATCATCTTACCATAATCCTCCATCTGTTGTAAATCTATTTGCCAATTTGTTAAAAGTTACCACTAATATCAGACCTACTACTGACTGAAAGATACCGATTGCTGTCGTAAAGCTGTATCGTCCCATCTGTATGCCTATGCGATATACATAGGTATCAAAGATGTCTGCTACGCTGTATGTCATGGGCGTCATCAAATTGTATGACTGTTCAAATCCCTGCTCCAGGAAGCTTCCGATAGACAGTAAGAACAGCGTCAATGCTGTTGGCAGCAGCAGCGGAAGCGTGATATATCTCATTCGCTGAAACCGGGATGCTCCATCCATCTGCGCCGACTCATATAATGACGGATCGATTCCGCTCATGGTTGCCAGATAGACAACGGTTCCCCAGCCCGCTTCTTTCCACATGGAACTCAATATATAAATAGGCCGGTACCAGCTTTCCTTCTGCATGACCAGAATTTTGCTCATCCCTAATAATTCACGAACCTTATTGAACAACCCGTTTATTCCGAAAAGGTCAAACACGAGACCACCTACAATTACCCATGACAGAAAATGCGGGATATAAATGGATGTCTGAATTGTTTTCTTTAATCTGTAAGATTTTACTTCATTCAACATAAGAGAAAGAATCAGCGGAACCGGAAACATCAAAATAGTTCCGCTCAGTCCTAAAATAATGGTATTTTTCAAGATCTTATGAAAATCATAGTATGCAAATAATGTCTTAAAATGCTTTAGTCCCACCCAATCACTTTTTAAGATTCCTTTGAATACAGAATAGTCCTGAAATGCGATCACACATCCGAACATCGGTATGTATTTGAATACGATCAGGAATATCACTCCCGGAAGAACCATCAGATATAATGGCCAGTATCTTCTGATGTTATATCTCCACGTTGATTTGTAGTTTGAAGCTCTCATCACTCCTGCGTTCTTTTTACTGTTTCTGGGCATTTTTTATCCTCCAAAATATATCATTTTTTCTTTTAATTATACATTTTGGAGGTTTTGGCACAATGACGCTTTTATATGATTTATTCGCTCTTTTTTAAGTTTCAGTTCTTGATAAATTCTTATAGTTCTCCTATAATAAGATATTGGATTTTTACTTTGAGACCGTTCTGACAATTCAGACAGCCTACAAACGTTGTGAGGAGAGATAACATGCGCTCAGCTTCCACCAAAGATATGACCACCGGCCGTCCTCTGGCCTTAATTACACGTTTTATGATTCCGCTGCTGTTAGGAAATCTTTTTCAGCAGACTTATAATATTATCGATGCCATCGTCGTAGGCAGGATGCTGGGAGCAGAGGCCCTGTCAAGTGTGGGTGTCTCCAGCAGTGTGCAGCTTCTGGTATTGCAGTTTTGCATAGGCAGCTGCGCCGGTTTTGCTATTCCCGTTGCCCAGCAATTTGGTGCGGGAGATCATAAGTCCATGAGGCGCTATATTTATCACAGTGTACTGTTAACCACCGGGATGGCTTTCACCATGACACTGCTTACTGCTTTGCTCTGTCATAAAATCATGGATCTGCTGCATACTCCAGGAAATATCTATGATGATGCATACCGTTATCTGTTTATTATCTTTTTGGGGATTCCTTTTACGATTCTCTATAATATGCTTTCCGCTCTTCTGAGAGCGGTAGGAAACAGTAAGATGCCTTTTGTGTTTCTTGCGGTATCGACTATATTGAATGTCTTTCTGGATTTCTTCTGTATCGCTGTGCTGCAGTGGGGTGTTGCAGGCGCTGCCATCGCTACGATTGCTTCTCAGGCCTTAAGCGGCTTTGCCTGCCTGATTTATATTCTGAAACGTGCAAGGATTCTGATTCCCGAGAAAAAAGAGTGCACCTTTGACGGGGATATTGCCGGAAAGCTGCTTGGTGTGGGGCTTCCCATGGGCATTCAATATTCTTTCGTAGCCATTGGCATCATGGTAATGCAGACATACAACAACACGTTGGGCAGTAACTATGTGGCAGGCTTTACCGCTGCAACCAAGATCAAGCAATTCCTGCTCTGTCCTTACGATGCTTTCGGTACTGCACTGGCTACCTTTGTGAGTCAGAATTATGGTGCCGGACGTATGGACCGTGTGAAAAAGGGATTTGCAGACAGTTTTGCTCTTTTTCTGGGTTATGGAATAGCTGCAGGATGCGTCATGATTTTCCTGGGAAGACCGCTTTCATCTTTATTCCTGGAAAACGCAGATGCTGTGATTTTAGATGCCGCAGCGCAATATCTGCGGGCTATGGGATATCTGTTCTGGATTCTGGCTCTTCTCAATATCTGCCGGTTCACCACACAGGCTCTTGGGTTTTCCGGAAGAGCTGTATTTTCCGGTGTGACGGAGATGGTTGCCAGGGTTTTGGTCAGCATGACTTTTGTTCCCAGATTCGGCTACACCGCGGTGTGCTGGACAGACCAGTGTGCCTGGGTGACCGCAACCATCTACATCACTACTGTATGCTTGTTGTTGCTTCGAAAAATGAATCGGGCAGGCAGCTAATCAAACAACTGATGCACCACCGGCCAGGCATCATCCGGATAAAACTGGTGTCCGCCCTCTCCTTTTACCAGGCGGCACAAGTCTTCCTTCCCTAATTGCTTATAAGCCATTTGAATCAGTTCAAAGCTTTCCTCCACTCCGGAAAGAGGGAAAATAGGATCTTCTTTTCCGCATACCACCACCAAAGGTCTGGCGGCAATCAGTCCTCCCAGGTCTCCCATATCAAAATATTTTCTGATGCCCGGTACAAAGTTACAAGGACAGTGATACATTGCCATAATGGAAGCTTCATAGGTGCACACGGAGCAGGAAGGCATGGAAAGCTTAATTCGTTCATCCATGCAGGAAGCATAGAAAGTTGCGGTACCGCCGCCGGAGTTGCCCATGCAGATAATTTTGTCTGGCTCTATGTAGTCGGTGAGATGATTCTCTATCACATCAATCAGGCGCATGATGTCCCAGACACGCTCGCCTATTGCGCATCGCCCCATAAGAAGTGATGCCATTGCTTCATTATCCGATAAACATGACGGTGTTCCCTTCTCGCTCTGCTCCGTCTCTCCCATATATCTCTGGTCCATGGCAATTGCACAGTATCCTTCTTTCACAGCCCTTACCGCAAAATCTCTGCCGCCTGCAATGGATGCTGCATCTTTGGCAAACTTTTCCACTCCGATTGAAATATGCTTTCCGGTAGAATGCCCTTGCAGACAGATGACCGCCGGGCGTACTTTACTCTCTCCTGCCGGAATCAATAGGTTGCACGGTACAAAATAGCCTTCTTCACTCTGAAATTCAAAATCAATTCTCGTATACGCATCACATTCCGACCGGGCTGTAATGGCAAACTGATCATCACATTTGATAAACGGCAGGCCCAACAGTTCTTCTAACTTTGCTCTGGCCTTTTTTTGCCATGTGCTAAAGTCCTCTTTGCCATCATATCTCATGGATGGTGTATGATTTGCTGCTAATTTCCGGATAACTTCATGAGCGTTGTAAGTTTTCATCTCTTTCTTCCTCCTATTTGCTGTCGCCTTTGAAAATGGCGCAGGCGCAAACAGCAATGCTATTTTTCATTGGTCAGATTGGCAGAAGGGAAAAGTTCTCTCCACACATCGGTATGTGCCTCACAATCAAGGAAATGGCCGAACATCTTGTATTGCTGCTCTGTGGCGTCTTCCATGCAGGACTCACGGATTACCCTCAGATAGAGTTCTTTCATGCTTTCGCAAAATGCATGCCATCCATCTTTCCACGCTCCGGAGATCAGCTCCCGGTTACGTTTATAGAAGCTGTCCATGATTTCATCCTTTTCCTGCCCTTTAGCCAGTGTGATTCCGCTGCCGTCTACTACCAAAGGAATGAATTCCATACGATTTTCTTTCGTATCGTATTTCACTGCCAGAGAGTTATTCCATGTTTTTACAAGAGACGGATTGGCCAGTGCCGGTTTTATAAAGTGGAAATTGCCCTGTCCATAAAGGATATGACCGCCCTCGTACTGCTCGTAGCAGCCGATACAATGGCTGTGCTGGCAGAGCACCACGTCAGCACCGTTTCTTACCATAGCACGGCAGAGTCTGTGCAGTCTGGGAGACGGATAGCGGCAGTGTTCTTTTCCGCCATGATAAATAACGATCACTCTGTCACATTCCTCTTTTGCTTTGCGGATATCTTCAATGGTGTCATACTCATCAAAGGGTCTGCTGCCCATGCGGTCTTCCAGCGCATAAGAATACTCATGCTCACAGACAGCGATAATGCACACTTTTTCCTCTCCGTGAGTGATCACAAGATTCTTACGGGAGTCCTGGTAATCCTTTCCGAAACCGGTGTAAGTGATACCGGCCTGATCAAGTGCCCGAAAAGTATCCTTCATTCCCTGCACACCATAGTCAAAAACGTGGTTGTTGCTGAGTCCGCAATAATTTACACCTACCATTTTCAGAGTCTCTGCGGTGTTTGCACAGCCTTTTAACGGCGGACCGAATTTCTCAATATCTTTGTCACTTTCCGTCAGTGCACACTCCAGATTTACAAAGTTCACATCATTTCCTTCAAAAATGGCGACTGCGTCCGAAAACAGGGTGGATACCTCCTTTTTCTCAAATAAAGGATTGGTAAGGGCAGTTGGTGATACATCTCCTAATAACAATGTTTTCATAAAAATCTCCTTTCAGGGAATTACTTTTTTACCCCAAATTTTATTACACAAAATTAAGTTTATTTTAACTTATAATTTGCATTGACAGTTTCTATTTCCATGATATGATTATTATAATATTAACCATTTACGGATACCATGAACAGTATTAGCAAGTCATTCAGCTTTTTGCATTATTTTAAGGAGTTATCATATGGAATATTATTTTGTAAGCGAAGTAATGCACTATTGTAATGTTACACTAAAGAAATGCGGGAAGATTCCTCTCCATCAAATCGACTATTATGATTTTACTTTTGTGCTCGAGGGAAGTATGGTATATTATGCTGATGGAAAACGGATTGTCCTGGAGAAAAATGACGCGCTTTTCTTAAAGCCGCAGACAATGCGTGCACGGGATGCAGGCACTGACACAGTGCGCTTTGTCAGCTTTAATTTCCGCACATTTCCCGATGTCAGCTTTCCCTTCGACAATTACATGCCCAAATGCATCACTTCCAATATCAAGAAGCTTTTGACTGTTTACCCGCCAAGCCACCTTTCTTCTGCTTATCATTCCAGGGAAAAGTGTGCAAATATGTTGAATTTCATGCTCTATGAGCTGCTGGACGCCTCTGCTTTGAAGTGCGATAATGAGCATGTGATAAAAATATTGAATTACATAGAAGAGCATCTTACTGAAAAACTGACTTTACAGGTAATCAGTTCTTATGTAAATCTTTCTAAAGAATATACCTCTTACATTTTCAAAAAAGAGATGGGGAAAACATTGACAGATTATGTCAACGAACGAAAGATGCTGCTTGCTAAAGAATTTATCCTCAATAGGGAAATGTCGCTGGCGGACATTTCCACATATTTAGGCTTTGATAACTACAATTATTTTTCACGGCTGTTCAAGCAGTATCTGGAGGTGACACCGATTTCTTTGAAGAAGAATACATAATTTTAGGGTTGATTTGTTTATGTTTTTCTGGTAAACCATATTTAGGTGCTATCATAACGGTAGGCGGTTAGCCCTCTGAAGAGGGCAATGCATTTCGGTGCTATGTGGCAGGCACTTAAAAATCTGGTCCGAGTTCAATTTGTCGAAAGCATAACCTTGCATCGCTTTTTATAACATGCAATTCCGTATTTTAAAATAGTCTGCATTCCCACATCGCGAAGCTGCTCCGCATATTGATTCTTCTCAATCTGCTCCAATGCTCCCCTGCATCCTGCTTCCAAATCGGCATTATCAGCATATTTCACCTCAATTACAATCCCGATTTCCTCATCCTCAATTTCTACCAGTATATCACTGTAACCATCCCCGGATTCCTTGTTAGAGGATACTCCCCAACTGTCTTTATATCCAAGAAGCCCGACTAATATCCCATGATAGAAGTTCTCTTTCCTTTCCTTTCTTACAAATGTATCCCGGATGCTGATGGTCTTTTTCAGATAAGCACGAAGCTGTTCCTCTACCGCTGTTGCATCCCCGCTTTTAAATGCCTCACAAAATGCGTTCAATGTGGCACCGTCCTGCCTTGCGGCATCCTGAAACCATTCCAGAATCTGAGTTTTAAATATATTTCTAATCTCTTGATTGGGGATTGCCAACATAAACTTTTCCCCATCTGTTTTCCCTCTCTGGGTCAAGTATCCGGTCAAAAACAGCACACTCCAAAGATTATCAATGGAATCATACAGTTCCTTATAGGTCAATTCCTTATGAACAGTCTTTGCAATTGCTTCACCTTCCATTAACTGCTCAATCTCTCGTTTTGTTGTGCCGGCTGACATACTGATAAAACGGCGTATGATATCGTTGCTGCTGGTATTTGCCCAAAATGCCTCCGGCTGTGCCTCCGGGTCTTCGCGAAGCTGATTACAATAACAGATCACATCCCAGGGACAATAGACATCCGCATTGCCAAACCGGTATCCATCATACCACTCCTTCACCGTACCATGTGCTTCGGAAAGTTGATAATATTCCAATAATTCCTTTACTTCGCTATCCATAAACCCAAAATGTTCATCAAACTGGACGTTCGTGATTGACAACACATTCAGATTATTCAGTCCGGTAAAGATGCTCTCTTTCGCCACTCGCAGACATCCTGTAAGCACGGCAAACTGCAGGCTGCTATTGCTCTTTAGCCCCTGACTGAAAAGAGTACTTATCAAATTCACCATATCTTTATAATAACCACCATGCATGGCCTTATCCAGAGGAACATCATACTCATCGATCAATATAATAACCTTATGGTCATAATGCTTTCCCAACAGATCAGACAAAGTCAACAAGCTACTCATCAGATCCGCATCCGACATAGAGAATCCTGTTACATCTTTATTAATCAATTGTATATATTGCTGTTTTTCAAATGTTGACAACCTGTCACTTTCCAAAAGAAACTGAAATCTTAATGCCTCCCGGGCAATCACATTACACAGCATCGCTCTCGCTGTCGGAAAACTGTCACCTCTAACGTCTTTGAGACTGACAGAAATCACGGGAAACTTTCCCATATATGCATCGCACAGTTCTGCCTCCTTAGAAATTTCCAAACCATCAAACAGTGACCGATCACAGCCAATCTCAAAAAAACATTTCAACATGCTCATGTTCAGGGATTTTCCGAATCGTCTGGGGCGGGTAAATAAATTCACTTCCCCCCAGTTATACAACAATTCCGTTATCAACCCGGTCTTATCAACATAGTAAAATCCACCTGTTCGAATTTTTTCAAAATTTTCAATTCCGATAGGAAGCTTTCTTTTCATATTCATCGTATCCACACCTTCTTTCCCCATACACATTCAGGGGCTCAACAGATGCTGATGCCCGTTTCATCATGCTTGTATTTATTTCCATTATATCCCAAGGTACTTTTTGAAGTCAACATGTATCTCTTTTGTGTCAAATTCACTTCACTCTCACAGTTTCGCTGCTCACAACACTTTAGTCTCCCTGACCACCTTCCTAAGCCCCAGCACGCTTCCCGGTGACACCGACAGCTCATCCACTCCCATCTCAAGGAACTGCTCTGTCAGTCCCGGGTCTGCTGCCAGCTCCCCGCAGATGCCGCACCAGATGCCTGCTTCATGTGCGTTCTCCACCGTCATTGCAATCATGCGAAGCACTGCCGGATGATGAGCATCAAAAAACTGTTCCAGCTCCTCATTCTGCCTGTCAATCGCCAGCAGATACTGGGTCAGGTCATTCGTCCCAATGCTGAAGAAATCCACTTCCTTGGCCAGCTGATCACTGGTAACTGCTGCCGCAGGTGTCTCGATCATAATTCCCTGCTCTACCTCACCGAAAGGAATGCCTTTCGTGATAAGCTCCTGTTTTACTTCCTCCACAATGGCTTTGATCTGCCTGACTTCCTTTACAGATGTAATCATAGGATACATAATGGATATCTTTCCGTAGGCGCTGGCTCTGAATAATGCGCGCAGCTGTGTCTTGAAGACCTCCGGTCTGGTCAGGCAGATGCGGATGGCACGACAGCCCATGGCAGGATTCTCTTCTTTGGGCAGCTTAAAATAGTCTGCCTGCTTGTCGGCACCGATATCCAGAGTCCGGATGATGACCTGCTTTCCGGCCATGATTTCTGCAGCGGCCCTGTACACGGCAAACTGCTCCTCCTCCGTAGGATAGTCCTCCTTTTCCAGATACAGGAATTCACTGCGGAAAAGCCCGATACCTTCTGCATCATTTTCCAGCGCCCGGGATAGATCTGCCAGGCTGCCTACATTGGCATAGAGGGATACCTTGCGTCCGTCAAGAGTGATGCTTTCCTTTCCCTTTAAGGTTTGCAGCAGCTCTTTCTTCTCTTTTTCCTGTGCCAACTTCTCTTCCATGATTCTCAGAGTCTCATCATCTGGGTCCACATAGATGCAACCGCTATTGCCATCAACCACAGCAAGATGCCCGTCTATGGACGCATCCAGCGGAATGGGTGTGCCAATCAGCGCCGGGATGCTCATGGTTCTGGCAAGGATGGCTGTATGAGAATTGGCAGAACCATGTACCGTAACAAAAGAAAGTACTTTATCTTTATCCAGCTGTACCGTCTCGCTGGGAGCCAGGTCATCCGCCACGATGATTACGGGCTCATCCGTAATGACTGAAGACTTATCCCTGCCCATCAGGATTGCCAGCACACGCTCCGAGATATCTTTCACATCTGCGGCTCGGCCTCTCATATACTCGTCCTCCATAGCCGCAAACATCGCTGCAAAGTTATCACCGGTAACAGCTACCGCATATTCTGCATTGACCTGTTGTGTGGAAATAATGTTTTCCACTGATTCCAGATAATCATCATCCATAAGCATCATCTGATGAATCTCAAAGATCGCCGCATTGGTCTCACCCACTTCTTTTACAGCCTTTTCATACAGCAGACCGAGCTGCCCAACCGCCGTCTGTCTTGCATCCTGAAAACGTTCGATTTCTGCCCGGATATCTGTAATCTTATAACGCTTCACCTGCTGTTCGCCTTTTGCGTAAATATGAATTATGCCGATGGCGATTCCGCCAAATACGCCTTTTCCCTGATATCTCTGCATACAAAATCTCCTTCTAAAACGGCTCGTAAGTCTTGGGAAAGCGCAATCAAATACGCTCTTACAGATTGGCTTTTAAAAAAGCTGCCAACGCTGCCGCCGCCTGCTGTTCATCTTCTCCTTCAATCTGCACCTGAATCTCTTCGCCCTGCTTTACACCCAGACCCATCAGTCCGAAAATCTTCTTGGCATCTGCTGATTTATCGCCTTTTACAACCTTTACGGCGGAAGCGAAGTTCTTGGCTTCCTTAACCAGCTCTCCCGCCGGACGGGCATGGATACCTTCCGCATCTTTAATGATATATCTAAACTCTTTCACAATGATTCCTCACTTTCATCTTAACACTTTTCTTAAGCTTCTGCTTGGTTTTTCTTGAAAAATCCAAGCAGCAGAGCGCCGACTGCCGTACCGATAACCAAAGCTGCCAGGTACATCCATCCGTTTCCTACCACAGGAAATACAAAAATGCCGCCATGGGGAGCCATCAAAGTACACCCAAAAGCCATGGACAGCGCTCCTGCCAAAGCCGACCCGATCATGCAGGCCGGAAGCACACGCAGCGGGTCTGAAGCAGCAAAGGGAATGGCTCCTTCCGTGATAAATGCCAGCCCCATGATAAAGTTGACAGGCCCTGATTCTCTTTCTTCTTTTGTGAATCTGTTTTTGAAAAGCAGTGTAGACAAGGCAATCGCACAGGGCGGAACCATGCCGCCGATCATAACGGCTGCCATGATATCGTAGTTCCCCGCGGCAATGGATGCTGTACCGAAGACGTAAGCGGCTTTGTTAAAGGGTCCACCCATGTCAATAGCCATCATACCGGCCACGATAACGCCTAAAAGAATCTTACTGGTGCCGCTCATATTGGTGAGCGCTGTATTCAGTGCTGTATTCAATGCCCCGACAGGCGGTTCTACCACATAAATCATGATAAGACCGATTAGTAAAATACCGATAAGAGGATACAGTAATACAGGTGCAATTTTTTCAATTGCCTTCGGCAGCCTGTCAAATATTTTGCGCAGGAATACGATAACATATCCTGCCAGGAAACCGGCTATCAGTGCTCCAAGGAAACCGGATTTTCCCTGAGCTGCAATCATGCCACCTACAAAGCCCAGCGCCAGTCCCGGGCGGTCGCCGATACTCATGGCAATGAAACCGGCCAGAATGGGAAGCATAAAACCGAAGGCAATATCACCGATTCCCTTGAGGGCAGCTGCAGCCGGTGTGATGCTGCCGAAGTTCGCTCTTTCCTCTTCCGAAAGTGCATTGATATCAATGCTGAAACCATCTATCAGAAATGCCAGTGCAATCAGAATACCTCCACCTACTACAAAGGGAAGCATGTGTGATACACCGTTCATGAGCTGCATATAGATTTTATGACCTGTGCTGCCGGAATTTCTTTCCTGTCTGTTTTCTACAGTAATATCAGCCTGGTATATAGGTGCGTCTCCGCTCATTGCTCTCTCTACAAGTCGGTCTGCTTTACTGATCCCATCAGATACCTGACACTCAATCAGCTTTTTGCCGTGGAATCTCTCCATAGGTACTTTGGCATCTGCTGCTACGATGATGCAGTCTGCCTCCTCGATTTCCTGATCGGTCAATATATTCTTGGCACCTCCGGAGCCCCTGGTCTCTACCTTAATAGAGCAGTTCACCGCTTTGGCTGCTTTTTGAAGGCCTTCGGCAGCCATATAGGTATGGGCGATTCCTGTGGGGCAGGAAGTCACTGCCAGAATCCGGTATCCTTTTTTATCCGTGGACGCATCAGACCTTTCTTCATCTGCTGCGTCTATGATTTCCAGAAATTCATCCGCTGTAGATGCATTTTTCAGCTTTGCCGTAAACTCCTCATCCATCAACAATACAGAAAGCTTGCTCAGCACATCCAGATGGACATTATCCTTTGTACCCGGCGCCGCAATCAGGAAAATTAAATGCACCGGTTCCCCATCCAGAGAATCGAAATCCACTCCATCCTTTATTACCATTGCTGCCAGGCCCGGTCTGATTACCGCTTTACTTTTACCGTGAGGAATGGCAATGCCCTCTCCGATACCCGTAGTGCCCTCTTCTTCTCTTAAGTATACCTGCTTTCGATAAGCTTCTTCATCGTTGAGTTTGCCGCTTCTGGCCATCAGGGCAATTGCCTGGTCCAGAGCTTCCGATTTGGAGGAAGGAGCTGCGTCAAGTGCAATACTCCTCTTGTCCAGCAAATCTGTTATTCTCATCGTCTACCTCCTGAAGAATCAATGACCCTCTAAAGAATCATATACTCTGATAATCTCTGCTTCTGTAGCAAGAAGTTCCGAGAAAGCGCTTGCACTCCCTGCCGCAATCCCCATTTTAAAAGCATGAAGATACTCTTTCTTAAGCATCCATCCCGCCAGAAATCCTGCCACCATGGAATCTCCTGCGCCTACCGCGTTGACCAGCTTTCCTTCCGGTGCAGGCAACATGTATACCTCACTGCTTTCATCCAACAGAACTGCTCCCTGTCCGGCCATGGATACCAGCACGTTGCCGGCACCTCTCTCCTGGAGCTTGCGGGCATAGGGTATGACAGCTTCTCTTGTCTTAAGCTGCACCCCGAAAATCTCTCCCAGCTCATGATTGTTGGGTTTGATCAGAAAAGGATGATATTCCAGTACATTCAAAAGCAGCTCTCCTGTAGCATCCACTACGAACAGAATGCCTTTGTCGGATAACCGGCTCATAATATCACGGTAAGTGGAATCAGGTATGCTGGCGGGGATACTGCCTGCCAGTACCAGCACATCTCCCTCTTTCAGCTGATCCAGTCTGCGAAAAAGTTGCTCCACTTGTGCTGCCCCGATGACCGGTCCTTTTCCGTTGATTTCTGTACCGTCAAAATCCTTCATCTTAATATTGATTCGGGAAAACCCCTCCGGCACCCGGATAAAATCACATGCAAATCCCAGATTCTGTACCCTCTTTGCAATCTCTTCTCCGGTAAAGCCTGCCGTAAATCCCAGTGCAGTACTATTTATCCCAAGATTGGCAAGGACTGTGGAGACATTGATTCCCTTTCCGCCGGGAAGCATCTGCTCTGTCACGGTCCGATTGGTTTTGCCCAATGCAAAATCTTTGACTGAGACGATGTAATCCAGTGACGGATTAAAAGTTACGGTATAAATCACTTTCCTGTTCCTCCTGTCTGAAAGGAAGACCGTTACAGTACACACCCGCACCATTCGCAAAGCCGCACCTGCGGTGCTTTCCGCTGCTTCGCAGCTACCTTTGCTCATCAGATGGCGCTCCCTTCGTCAGCACATGGCTGACGTGTGAGCTGTAACGGAAATCCCCTTGGTACAGCCATCACTCAAGCCGCCTCCAAGAGGACTCCTTCATTGTTACTTATTCTTTACAATATACTAAAAATAATACACTTGATTTTACATTTACTGTAATCTCAGCTTTTTCACTGCATGGTCCGCAATCAGGCAGTCCGCATGCTCCTTCAGATATTCCACCCTGTTATTTTCGGCAGTATACAACGCGCCGAATTCCATGGCACGGATACATGCCCGGCTGTACCGTTCATAAGACGCTGTGCCTTTATCCAGATACAGATAATATGTACCGTCCATTTCATATAATACACTGTGTATCCGCAGATTAGACGGCAATGCTTCGGCGTACTGACAGATATCTCTGATATTCTGAAACGCAAAGACCGCAAAAGTCGGAAGCGCTCCTTTTGTCTCCGCAGCCTTCTCTACTCTTTCCGGCTCAGTCTCCCCATCGGTCTGTCCTTTCGCTTTCTCATCTAAAGCTTCTTTGTTTACCTCGATCTTCTCACCGGCTGCCTTGGCAAATGCGCCCAGCAATGCATCCAGATGAGGACCGGAAAGGAGTTCTTCGAGATTCGGATCTTTTTCAGAAAAGGTCAGAATCATACCCTGGTCAGGCATCATCATTACCGACAAGTCGAAAGCATACTTAGGCGGCTGATATCCCACTTCTTCTATGGCCTGCTTTACGATTTCTTCCACAATTTCCTTGGCTTTCTCACTCCGGAAAAGGAAATCCTTATAGCTGAGTTCGTATTCTGCCAGTTCTTCATTGCTCAGAAAACATTTTACTGTTTTGTCATCTACTCTTTCTATTTTCATAACATCATCCATTCTTCTGCTTATCTAAAAGTTCCCGCAGTGCATCCTCTCCCACACTGACCCAGGCGTCCTCTTCCTCTGCATTCAGTCCCAGGTATTGGGCAAGGGTACGCTCATCATCGCTCATGCCCCATTCATAACTATAATCATCAATTGCTTCAAATTCAATCTCACCCGCAAGATACAGCTCTTTATAATTTTTCATCGCTACCTCTCTCATTTCCAATGACATTCACTTCTTCTATCATACCCCTAATTATACCATTTTTCCAGCCTGACTTCAGAAAAAATTTAGAAAGTTATAAGGAATGATTTTTTGCCTTTTCCTGATAGATATGATACTATAAGAACAGATTGTACGCAAGAGAAAGGAAGCATCTTATGGAATATACCCGGCTTGAAATTGTATGGTTGTTTTTAATTTATTCGATGGCAGGCTGGATTCTGGAGGTTTGCATCGCTGCAGTCCGTAAGAAAAAATTTATCAACAGAGGATTTGTAAACGGGCCGCTTTGTCCGATTTACGGCTTTGCCTCCGTATTGTTCACCCTGTTCTTACCGGAGCTGACCAATCATCTGTTCTGGCTGTTTCTGGGCGGCATGGTGCTGGCTACGGTTCTGGAGTATTCTACCGGGGTCATCATGCACAAGATTTTCGGTCAAAAGCTTTGGGACTACTCTGACCGGAAGTGGAATCTGGACGGTTATATCTGTGTGGAATATTCCATACTTTGGGGGCTGTCTGCCATACTGACCATGAAATTCCTTAACCCTTTATTATGCTTGCTCCTTCGACCGATTCCCGCAATCGTCTCCCTGCCAATCGTATGGGTAGGAGTGATTCTGCTTGCTATTGATTTTGCAGGTACCGCACTGGCTGTCCTAGGCATGCAAAAAGAAGCTGCCCGGCTTGCCCAGTTTACAGAAGGGATTCAGAAGACTTCCCGTTTTCTGGAAAATGCCCTGACCAGGCGGGTTCAGTCGCGAATGATGAAGTCTTTCCCGACCATTGATCCGGATGTGCTGATTCGGGAAAAAGCTGCTCATATGAAGGATTCTGCTAAAGTATTTGCTGCAGGATGCGGTTACTATAAGCTGGTCAGCCTGTTTTTCCTCGGAGCCTTTCTGGGGGATATTACTGAGACGATTTTTTGCCTGATCACTGCCGGGGAACTGATGAGCCGAAGCAGTGTGGTGTACGGTCCCTTCAGTATTGTATGGGGACTTGGCTGTGCTATGCTGACTGCCCTGCTGTACCGGTACAAGGACCGAAATCTCCTTTTTCTGTTTATAGCAGGTACCGTACTTGGCGGAGCCTATGAATATATCTGCAGTGTCTTTACCGAGCTCGTATTTGGTACGGTATTCTGGGATTACAGCGGTTTTGCCCTGAATCTGGGCGGACGTATTAATCTGCTCTACTGCTTCTTCTGGGGGATTGCTGCCATTGTATGGTTCAAAGGAGTTTATCCGCTCCTTTCTAAGTGGATTGAAAAGTTTCCCTATCGGCCGGGTGCGGTACTATGTAATTGTATGGTAGTGTTCATGATTTTTAACATTATCATTTCAGGGCTGGCGCTGACACGATATACAGAGAGAAATAATGAGTCGTTCCGTTCAGAGCAGGTTATGACAGCAGACCCACAGAGCGGTCTCGCCCAGGCCACCCATGATGATACGGCGATTCCGGTTAATAGTGATGCGGCAGCTTCTACCTTAAGAGACAAAGTGAACGCCTGGCTGGACATCCATTTCGATGATGAACGAATGGCCCGCATCTACCCCAATGCCAAAATAGTGGTAGACGGTGTTCCTCAGAAAATAAAACAGTAATGCAACCAAGGAGATTGTTTATGACAGCAGATTCCAATACCAGAAGAAAAGAAATCATCGCTTATCTGAGCACACAGACGGAGCCGGTAAGCGGCACGGAGCTGGCCCACAGATTCGGTGTCAGCCGCCAGGTCATTGTTCAGGATGTAGCCCTTCTTCGGGCAGAGAATCAGGAGATTCTCTCTACGAATAAAGGTTATGTGCTTTATCAGCCTCTTACCAGGGGAACCGGCTGCACAGGTGTCATCATGACGCAGCACAGCGAAGAGCAGACGATTGAAGAGATGGAGACCATCGTAGAATACGGCGGCCGCATGTTGGATGTGTTCGTGGACCACGATCTCTATGGGCAGATTCGTGCAGACCTGGTCATCAACGATATGGACGATGCCAGGGAATTTTGCCGTAAAATGAAGGTAAGCACCTCCAGGCCTTTGAAGGTGCTTACCGGGGACTGCCATTATCATACGATTGCGGCACCATCGGAAAAGGTGCTGAAACTAATTAAAGAAGAACTAAAAGAGAAGGGATTTTTAAGATAGAGCAAGGCCTCCTGCTGCTCTTTCGCAGCGGGAGGCCTTGCTCTATCTTTGATATCTTTCAATCACACAATCATGCTTTTTTGTCTTAACATCATAGTTAATTCCTACCAAAAGGATATCACCACCATAATTTTTAATTGCCTGCGCATACCTATTATCTTTTATCTGATTAATTGCTTTATCACTTGACTTATTCCATTTTAATTCAACAATCATGGCTGGTTTATCAGATGATTTATTCTATCGTTGCCGCCAAAAGTTCATCGGAAGCAAGAATGGCTTTTACAAGTTCAGGCCGCGCACCGTTTCTTACTGCGCGAATAAATTCTTCTCTAACCTCTTCATTAGGAATAAATACTTCTTTGTTCTCTGTATCATATGCAAGATAACCAAGATGCACCAACAGAGTAAATACATCATCTTTGCTTTCAAATGATGTCATATCATTTTGAAAAGTTCCAACGTCAATCTTGCATCGCTGACCACCAAGCATATCAACAATTGCAGTTCTCAAGCCGTCAAAATCCATGTCGATATAAAGCTTCAATGACTCATATGTCTCTGTCTGTGTCCAGTAATTGCTGAATTCCCGATGGAGAATTGCTTTTATAATGGAATTAGGACTATAAACATGACCAATGCTTTCAAAGCGGTAACCATCATACCACTTTCTTGCTTCATCAAAATTAAGATCATACTTTTTACACAAACCGCATACTTCTTCTTCCGTAAAACCAACATATCCGGCCAATGGTCCGGGCTGAAGCATAGTATATTCGTAAAAGTCCGTCAGAGCCGATTGGGTGCCATACTTTTTGATAGGTAGAATGCCTGTCATATAAGCACCGGCAACAAATCGTGAAATTTGTGCACCTTTAAACAATCCACGTAGAAGCTGAATATATGCTTTCTGGATATCCACATCATCTTTAGCTTCCCTAAACAGTGCATCCCATTCATCTATCACAATGAAAAATTTTCTTCCTGTCTGCGCACTGATTTGCAAAAGCGCTTTAGGAAGAGTTCTTGTTCCGGCCTTAATACACCCTGGGAAAGCCTCATCAAGTTCTTCTATCACATCATTTTGAATATCCGAAACGGTATCTTTTATTTCGCTTGTATTAGAAATAAACCAGGAAATATCAAGAAACAATACATCATATTTATTAATATAATGGTTATAGTTATCTATCTTGGCAATTTTTAGTTTTTCGAATAAATTTCTCGAATCTGCTCCTTTTGAATAGTAAGCAACGATCATTTGAGCTGCAAATGATTTTCCAAATCGCCTAGGTCTGCTGACACAAGTCAATTTCCGGGCACTCTCAAGTACACTATTTATATACGCAATCAATTCTGTTTTATCGACATATAATCCTGTATTCAGGACATCCTTAAAGCCATCTGCCGGTGGATTTAAATAAACACCCATAGTCAGCAAACTCCTTTCCTTTTACTAGCCTCAACTATTGACTATATTATAGATGTTTTACGTAATATGCGCAAGATTAAGTTGCATAATTAACAAGGACACCGCCGGTGTAGTTACTGTTCACAGCTTCGCTGCTCACAGCAACATTATGCACACAAAATGCGCTTTCAGCGCATTTTGGCGCCTGCAAGTCTCGCAAGATCGCATTTTCAATGCAATCTTGACTTCGCGGTATAAGGTCGAGTGAACAGGATCCCCGAACAGGATAAAACAGATAAAGACTCTCGTCTTTATCTGTTTTACAGTTTTGCCTGATTATCCTTTATCAGTGTTCTTCCACAATCACCACCGTGATCGCATCCGGTGAGGAAATATTCCAGTTGAACAGATACATCGTGTAGCTTACATCCATTTTCACATCAAGGCTGGACGACAGAATAATATTGCGGTTGCCATTCATTACATAGAAAATATAATTGGCCGGTGACAACACCTTAAAATTAGTTACCTCCTGGTAATCCACATTCATAAAGCGAAGGTCATTATTTCCCACAATCACACTTAAAGGTCCGCTGTTAAATGACAAGTTGCAGACTCTCAGGCAGGAAAGATAATTGCTCTTAGCGCATGAGCTGTCGGATATAGCAAACAAGTCGATACCGTTCTCCGTGTTACAGATGGCAACCGTTATCGAGCCATCCTTCGGCATCATGATCGGTTTCTGGATATAAATATACTGGTTATCCCCCATTACCGTTACAATCTGATAGCCGCTGGGAACCTTTTCATAGGAAGTCAGTTCTGAGAAGTTCAGCTGGGATACGAACAGCTGGTCATTCACATATACCCGGAAAGGATTGTAGCCGCTGGCTGCATTCAGGAAGCGGACATTGCCGTAGGTCTGATTCTGGTTAGCACAAAAACGGCAGGGGGCGTTGGGTCTTGGGAAGGATGTGATGATCGTTCCGATGATGGCAGGAATGTTGAATCCGCCACCGCCGGTCCCTGTTCCCGTGCCGGTGCTTGGACCGGGAAACGCCGGGCCGCCTTCGCCTGGATTAGGTAGTGGTGTGACAGGACGGTTGGACTGATTATTCTGGTTGTTTTGATTATTCTGTCCGGGGAGCGTAATTCCCGGTATCGTAATTCCGGGAGTCATGGTACCGGGAAATGCTGCGCCGCCTTCGCCTGGGTTGGGCAGTGGTGTGACAGGGCGATTTTCCCGGTTATTATTGGTCATGGGCTCATTGGCATTCTGCATATTACCCTGTGAATTAGAGTTACCGTTTCCGGATGAATTCATATTGGCGTTTTCCGGCATAGTCATGTTTCCATTTCCGGAAGAAGTACTGCCGTTTCCCTGTGCGGCAGATGGTCCTTCTCCCTGTGTAGGCAGCATGCTGGACGGCATATCATCACGCTGGTTCTGGGAAAATAAGGTTTTCATGTACATAGCATTTCTCTTTTAAGCATTGTCTTTATATTATATTCCCTTTTTAGGAAAGTGTTCCCGGAGCTATAAGCAGAAATCCGATTCTTTCTAAGAAATCAGGCGCCCTTTTTACAGGACGCCTGTCAACCTCAATTTATTCTTTTGTCTCAGTCTCCACTGCGCTTTCCGTCCCGCTTATTGTGGTCTCAGTTTCAGAGGTTTCCGTTGCACCTTCGGTCTCAGCTACTTCGCTTCCGGATTCAGTCTCCTCAGCAGCCTCCGTACTCTCCTCTTCCTCCACAATCTCCGTCACATCAAAGTTAAATTGCGTAACAGTAATGGAAGATACGGTATAAACCGTGTCGCTGCCCGGTTCACAGATATAGTACACGCTTGCCATATCGTTATAATCACCAACATTAAAGGTAAAGCTTTCCGAACCAGTGTCGAAAGTAAAGGTCTTGGACGGCTCATCCAGTCCGTACTGTGCCAAATCCGTCACACCTGTAATGGTATTGCTTGCGGTCAGGTCTGCCACTCTGCCTGCCATGGTATTTAACCTGGTCTGGGTCAGATTCAAAGTATTGTCAGCCGCATAATACCATGTTCCGTCTTCTTTTTCATAAGTGTAATCTGTGCCCTCATAGTCAAAAGAAAATCGGATGATATCGTCCTTTTCCAGAGATACAAGAACATCGCCTTCCACTTCCGGTTCCTTCTCGCTCTGAACTTTATTGTACTGGCGAAGCGCCAGATATCCCACCCCAAGTACCAGCAGAACTGCCAGCATGATGATCATTTGACCTTTTTGTTTCTTCATTAACGCTTCCTCCTTCTGAACCAGATTACAAATCCTGCGATCAGGCAGCCAAAAGGTAATACAACAGTAACGATGATGCCGATTGCCACAATGTTCACCTGAGGTACCATTAGAGAAGAAATCTCATAGGATTTTACAGGAATGGATACGCTGACTTCGTTGTCAGAGAAACTGCCCATGATATTGTTGAAGATCATCTGATTAGCGCCGCTTACCATCAGGCTTGCATCATCTGTGAAGAAGTCTTCACAACCGATTACGATCATGGTAGCTTCTGCAGTAACTGTTGCTTCAGAACCTTCCGCTGCTGTGATCTCTTTCACTGCTTCCACGCCAATAGCGAACGGGCCATCAATATCATTTTCTCCTTTTGCTACATCGGAAGCATCTGTCAGCTCCGTCTTGGAAAATGCATCATCGGAGGTGGTCATAAAGGACGAATAGCTCATGCCTTCTGCCTCTTCATCCACGATCTGAATACCTCTGGAAAAAGGAGCAAATACATAATAATTACTGCTCACACCTGATGTGTAAGTGCTGTAACTCATATCAGGCAACAGGTAAAAAGGATTCTGGTAATAGTTCTGTTTATTCTGCTCTACTACAAGTCCGTCTGCAATGCTCAGACCCATATAGGAAAGAATCTCATCCAGATTCGGCATATCCGTTCCATCATAAGGAAGTACTATGACTACATTGCCGCCTTTCTCCAGATACGCGATTACTTTATCCTTATCATCACTGTTAAAATCACTGGCAGGCGCATTGATGAACAGGCTGGACGCATCCTCAGGAACCGCTTCATAGTCCATCAGATTGATTGTTTCATACTCTACATTTTCCTTGGTCAAACCGGATGTAAAGGTAGAACTGAGTGTCAATTCTCCATGACCTTCTGTCATGTACATCTGCGGCATATCATCGCTTGTTACATAATCGATTGCACTTGTAATCTGACCTTCTCCGTCATATCCTGTAGTAGTGCTGGTATAAGTCTCATAATCGATGGTGCTCTCATAAATATCACTGTAGTCAATGACTTTGCTGCGCTTGTCACTTACCACGATCAGACTGCTCATGCTGATGCTGCTGTCTGTGTACTGGGTATGGAAGCTGGGATTTACGGTAGGATCCACATATTCTACTGTAATATGTTCAGACAGATCATCATATCTCTCCAGTGTTTGTCCCAGTGTGGTATCCTGGCTGTCCTCATTTACCAGAACATAAATGGTTACATCTTCCTCCAGGGTTTTCAGATATTCTTTGGTCTGATCAGTAACGGAATACAGCTTCTCAGCGGTCATATCGATAGATGTCCAGGTGCCGGGGAGCTCACCCAGAATTACGTTTACAACTGCTATGATTGCCACTACTACAGCTATCATACCGGTACTGTAGGCACCTAAGCTAAGCTGTTTTACAGAGATACTATAACGTCTCTTCTGAATAGACTGCACGGTCAAAAAGAGTGCCAGCACAGTCAGTGACAGGAAGTAAACTACCGCATCCAGGTTCAAAGTCCCATTTAACAGCTCCCCAAAAGGAGTGTACATATCAAAGAGTCCCAGAATGTATGTCAGCAGGTTTCCTGAGGTGGAGATAATAGAGCAGATAGAGCTCATCATATATCCTAAAAACAGGATACCAAAGCCGAGAACTGCTGCAATCACCTGGCTCTCAGTCACGGAAGATACCATCAGGGAGATGGCGATACAGGCTACACCGTACAAGAAAAATGCCAGCAGTGCCAGATAACAATGTCCCAGAGGCACGGTTCCGTACTGTGTCAAAAGCAGCGGATATACGCAGGAAATCAATGTGGGAATGGCAAAAATCGTGGTCAGTGCCAGGAATTTACCCATAACGATTCCACCTACGGAAACTGGTGCCGTAAGTATCAACTGGTCCGTCTTATTGTGACGCTCTTCTGCCAGAATTCGCATGGTCAGAATCGGCACACTGATCAGGAAAAGGAACACCGTACTGCTCACTACATAAGAATAATAGGGATAACCATACAGTAGGTTATAAACCGTATAATAAAGTCCCTGGAAGAACAGGGTCACTCCGATAAACAGGAATCCGATAAAGGAGTTGAAGTATGATCTTAATTCTCTTTTATAAATCGCAAACATTTATTTCTCCTCCTTTCCGGCTTCTGCGGAATCCTGATTGTCAGTGCTTTCTGCCTCATCCGACATTTGTGTATCCCCGGTTTCTATCTCTTCTTCTGAAACTTCCTCTGCTCCGGCATCTTTAACATTGTCTCCTGTCAGTTCAAGGAAGATATCCTCCAGAGATTTCTCAGAATACTGCATGAACAAAATAGGCAGTTTTGCTTCAGCCAACGCATAGAAAACAGCTTCTCTGATGTCTGCTTTTTCTGCGGAAGTTACATGGACTTTTACACTGCCGTCCTCTTTTTCGCCGCAGTTTTCCACATCCTTGACAGCCTCCACTGTGGAAATCGCAGCCTGAATGTCTTTCCATCTTCCCTTTACTTCCAGTTCCAGCCAGCCGGAACCGCTCATCAGCTTCTGCAGTCCTTCGGGCGAGTCACTTGCTACCAGTTTACCGTGAGAAATGATCATGATATGGTCACATATCGCACTTACCTCCGACAAAATATGGGAGCTTAAAATTACGGTATGATTCTTGCCCAGGCTGCGGATCAGGTCACGGATCTCGATGATCTGTTTCGGGTCGAGTCCCACGGTGGGCTCATCCAGGATGATGACTTCCGGGTCTCCGAGAATAGCCTGCGCCAGTCCTACTCTCTGCTTATAACCTTTGGAAAGATTGCGGATCAGGCGCTTCTTCATGTCGGTGATCCGGGTCATTTCCATGACCTTTGCCACCTGTGCAGCCCTCTCTGCCTTGGGAATTTTCTTTAATTCTGCTGCAAAACGCAGGTATTCTTCCACCGTCATATCAGCATACACAGGCGGTAATTCCGGCAGATAACCGATACACTTTTTGGCTTCTTCCGGCTCCTTCTGAATGTCTTTTCCATTCACGGTTACAGTCCCCTGACTGGCTGCCAGATATCCTGTAATAATGTTCATTGTGGTGGATTTTCCGGCACCGTTAGGTCCCAGAAATCCATAAATCTGCCCCTTTTCCACACGAAACGACAGATGATCTACTGCAGTATGACTGCCATACTTTTTCGTCAGATTCGTTACTTCAATCAACGTATGTACCTCCCTGATTTCACGAGAATACAGCCCGGTTGTCCGGACTGCATTCCAATATTATTTATAAGTTAAAATTTAATGGGTAAATGTCATGAAAAAGTGATGATAATGTGAAAAAACTGTGAAATCGTTGTAAAGTGCGTCTTGGCAAATGACGTAGCTGAAACTTACCCAAAACTCTCTAAACATTCCAGGTGACGGAAGCGAAGCAGTCCCCGGCTTGAACAGATACAATGGTATATTCCCCTCTGACCGGTATATCTTCAAATAAAAAGCGAGGTGCTGACTCTTTAAACTCCTGCAGCACACCGTTTACATACAGTGCAACTTTCTTCTGATTACTGTAGACCATAACAGAAGCAAAGCTGCCCGGCCGCGGCACCTGCCTGTTGTGGCAGATATGGAGTACTTTCTTACTGCTCCAGCATGCCTGATACAGATAAAAGCTGTCTCTTTTGCGGCTGCCATCGTCACTTAACAGTGCCTTTTCTCCTCCGCAAAAGAGAGGAACTTTTTCAGTTTCACCGGTCAATTTCCAGAGAATCATTCCCTTTTTCAGGCACAATTCATAAAACTGCGGTTCTGTTGGGAAAAAATCCGGACAGATACAGTTTGCACCCAATTCCTGCATTATCTCAAGGTCCGCCGCAAATTTATCCATGGATATTCCATATCCATTGGATGTAGAAAACCCATCGGATATGTGGTCATTTTTCCTGGGAATCACGTATCTGACTGCATGGAGCGTGTACGGCCTGTCATTCAACAGGAAATCAGCGCTTTCCACCTGGCGCATGGTACAGATAGGATAGACAAAACGCATCACATCCAGCTGCTTTTCTCCACTGGTAATCATCGCTTCCACCTGATAAAGGACAGGTGTCAACGTGCCCTGCCACAGATGGGGATAAATCAACAAGGTACGGGTGCTCACAGACCAGCAGCTTTCGGTTGCTTTTGCCACATCCTCGGGTGTAGTTTTTATAGACATTCTGGCAGTTTCCTCCCCATCAGGGTCATATAGAAAAAGCTCTACCTGTACATTCTTTTCTTCCCTATTGGGCTCTTCTTGTACTCCGTGTTCCGTTTGTGCTTTTTGTTCCGCCTGTACCAACTGTTTCAAATATACTGTAAAAATAATCTCTGCCTTGCTGTTCTCCATCACTGTATGCGCATCTACACCGCCTCCCGGTGCTTCTCTGTCAAAGCTTATCATAGTCTATGCCCTCCTCTTCTTCAGACACACTGGAATCTCTTCTGCTTTGCAGCACTGCTGAATTATGTTCCACTACTTTATGATTCAAAGGATAACCGAACTGCATAATCAAAAACACAATCAAATAACAGATTCCCGGGACCAGCGTGGCCACCGTATAAATGCGCTGGGCCACCTCCGGTGTCTGGGAAGATGCTTCCGACACATAGCCAATAGCAGACAAAGCAAATCCGCCGATGCCACCGGCTAATGCCTGCCCTACTTTGCGTGCAAAGGAAAAGACTGCATACACCGTTCCGTCTTCCCTGCTGCCGGTCACCACTTCCTGATAATCTATGACATCTGTAATAAAAGCCCAGGTGATCATATTGAAAAATCCCATGCCCGTCATGCCCAGAAACAGAAAGATCATGAACACGGGAATCGATTTGATTCGCAGGAAGAACAACAAAATATAGACTGCTGCTGCCACCACCATCGCAATGCTTCCTGACTCCTTTTTACCAATATTTCTGGATATTTTAGATGCGAAGGGAGCCACTAAAAGCGTGCCGCCGACACTGATCAGGTTCACTGTGGACAAAGCTTTCGCGTCCTTGAAATAATCCAGAAATAAATAAGTGTTCATTGTCTGGCTGAGCATAGTAGCAAGGAGAAGCACCAGGGCCGCACCTACAATGGACAGAAGCGGCCGACTGGAAAGAAGACTGGCTGCAAGCGCCTTGAAACCTGTCCCGGACCTCTTTTCAGCCGCATCACCCTTTTCCTTCCTTTCACACCTTTCCGATTTATCACGTGCTCCCGTTTTGTCGCGCGCTTCAAAGGTCACCCTCTCCGTACAAAGAAAATAGCACAGCAGACAACATATTACCGACAGTACGCCAAATATCGCTGCAGTTACCGTAAACCGCACCGGTTTTACGATCTGATTACCCGCTTCATCTGTCTCATACACCAAAAGCGGCACCAGACTTCCGATGACCAGACTGGCCAGAGATGCGCCTACACTTCGAAAGGTGGACAAGGCTGCCCGGTCCCCCGCATCCGCACTGATTACAGAAGCCATGGACCCGTAAGGAATATTGATGGCGGTATAACAAAAGCTGCCCCAGAGCAGATACGTCACAATCACATATATTATTTTCACCGGATAGGAAAAATCCTGAACAAAATAAAGATACATCAAGGTACTGGACACCGCTACCGGAATGCACATCCTGCGGATCCAGGGTCTGAACCGTCCATCCGCTGTGGGTTTAGCCCGGTCCACGATACGTCCCATGGTCACATCCGTAAATGCATCCACGCACCTGGCTGCCAGGAAAAGTGCTCCTACCACCGCCCCACTGATGCCCAGTACCTTCGTATAGAATACCATCAGATAACTGCTGGCAAATATGAAACTGAAATCATTACCGAAATCTCCGAAGAGATATCCTATTTTATCCCTCATGCCGAAGGGTCTTACTTCACTGCTGCGGTTCTTTCGGACACCTGTTTCTGCATTTTGCTGCATTGTATGCCTCCCATCCTACTGCTTACTGCAGTATCAGGCATTATCGCCTTTTGGGAAATTATTGTGTCCGAAGGACCGTATTTTATGCAATATTGCTGCAAATCATTACTTACGATACTTTCCCGGCGTCGTCCCGGTTACAGACTTAAACTGCCTGATAAAATGCTCCACGCTGTGATATCCGCACATCTCGCTGATTTCGCCGAGAGGCTTTCGGTTGGAAGTAAGCAGCTCGCAGGAATACTGAATGCGGCTTTGTATCACATCACTCATGCAGGTAGTGTTAAAATAATGGCGATAAAGAGAGTGTAGATAACCGGTACTGACACTCAGCTGTGATGCCATGCTCTCTATACTCCATTCTTTTGCCGGAAATTTATAAATCTGTTCCCGAAGTGCAGCCAGATCATAATAAATATCCGGATATTCCTCTGTGTTGCTTTCATCAGCCAGTTTTGCTAAAAGTGCTGTCATCAGATTATTGATAATAAAATTCCGATTGGGAGCGACGCCGTAAAATTCATTATAAATCAAGTGAAACAGATTATAGTAATCCTCCGGATGGTGTAAAGCAATGGGCTTGCCAAATGGAAAATGCTCCCCCATAAGCGGTGCGGCAGACCGGATATGTGCCCAGTCGTTGATATAAGTACAGTGATCTGCACAATAGCGGTGCTTTTGTCCGGGCTTAAACAAAAAAGCAGTATCCGGAGCTGTCGTCTGCCAGGTATCCTGAACCAGAAATCTGGCAGGTGACTTTACAAGTAACAGCAAATAAACAGGGTGGCCGTTTGGTCTGTCCACCTCAAAAGACTCATCATGTGTGGAGTTCCAGCCGATTCTAATCAAATCTATCATATAATACCTCAATTTATTTGTAATCATTTCTAGGTTTCAATTATTTCTTCTATTCAGAAATATGAGAATAAATCAATTTATGAATAGTATAGTTCATTGAAAAACAGCTGTCAACGCGATACTATTGATTCATAATAAAATAAAGTCAAATTCAGCCTGCGCCATTTGTAATTCAACTATTGGCAATCCAGGCACCTATGGAGGTTTCCCATGTACAGATTATTTCAAACGCATCATATTCGTAAAGAAATTGCACTCCCCGAACTCTGGGATCTTACGGTTCCCGGAAACGATACCATGAAAATTCCCGTTCCCTGCTGTGTGGAGTCCACTCCTGCATTCAGCCGTTACAAGGGAACATGCAAAATCGAAACAACTAAACACTTTGAAGGTGATTTAAGGCTGACCTTTAAAGGAGTAGGCCACACAGCTACAGTTTGTCTGGATGGTCAGCATATCGGCAGCCATTACGGTGCTTACGGCGAGTTTTCTTTTCTGTTGAAGAATCAGGAAAGAAAGGAGCACAGAATCTGCGTGGAAGCAGATAATTCTTACAGTGAAGCTTCCGCTCTGCACGTAGACAATGACTATTATTCCTATCTTGGTATTACCAGACCTGTTATTTTAGAGCAGCTTGAAAAAGCTTATATTCAGTGGATTCATGTAACACCTGAATGCAAAGACGGTCTGTGGAAAACCAATGTAACTGTGTGCGCAGAGAATATTACAGATGTCGATCTGAATCTGACACTGAAGCTTTTTGTCAGCAGCAAAGATGCTTCTGTGGCTTACGGCGATGGTGTTGTGGCCTGTGCAGAGCTTCCTGTATCACTTGCTGCCGGGGAAACCAAAGAATTCAGCACATCCATAGACTGCCCGGGCGTAGAGATGTATCTGCCGGAACATCCGGTATTATATTATCTGCATGCACAGCTTGCCCAGGCAAATGAGGAAGCATTCGATGACCTGATTGACAGATTCGGCTTCAGAGAAGTAAAGGTTGTGGGAAAACAGATTCTTTTTAACGGTGTTCCCATGAAGATCAAAGGCTTCAACCGCCATGAAGATTTCGCAGAATACGGAAGCTGCCTGCCTTTAGCAGCCATGTATCGCGATATCAGACTGATCAAAGACACCGGTGCCAACTGCGTCAGAACCTGCCACTATCCTAACGACGAAAGATTCCTTGACCTATGTGATGAAAACGGACTGTTCGTCTGGGAGGAAGCTCATGGCAGAGGACTTTCAGAGGAACAGATGCTCAATCCTCATTTCATGGAACAGAGCCGCCTGACCGTGAGAGAAATGATTACCTGGCATTATAATCATCCTTCCATCTATGTATGGGGGCTTTTGAATGAATGCGCCAGCGAAACAGAATATGGAAGGGAGTGCTACAGCGAACTGATCAGCCTTATGCGCTCTCTGGATTCTTCCAGACCGATTACATTTGCATCCTGCCGTCTCTTTAAAGATTTATGCCTGGATCTGGTGGATATCGTATCCTACAATATTTACCCGCAATGGTATGTCGATACTTCGGTAAGAAAATTTATGGATAAGTGCATTGAGTATATCCGCAGTCACGGCGGCGAAAATAAGCCGATTCTTATCAGTGAGATTGGGGCAGGCGCTATTTACGGTTACCGCACTAACCTTTGCAGCAAATGGTCTGAGGATTATCAGGTGGAGGCCCTGGAAGATCAGATTACCGCTGTTCTTGGACATGAAGAATGCAGTGGTGTGATTTTATGGCAGTTTGCGGATTGCCGTGTTGACAAGGGATGGTCTATGAAGCGGCCTAAGAGCCAGAATAATAAGGGAGTTGTGGATATTTATCGCAGGGAGAAGCTGGGGTATGCTAAGGTGAAGGAGTTGTTCCATAGCCTGTAAAGAAATAATTTTCCCTAAAAACCGGAGTGCCGCACAGGCTCGTGTGGCACTCCGATTTTTTAAATATCTCTGAATCTCAACATAAAATACAAAGCCCAGTCCTGATCATTTGCATAAGGATCATAATATCCCGCAGAAACACCATTTACTGATACCGGATATACGCACGCACACGAGGCACTTCCGTCAGCCATAAACAAACTGAGGCTTCCCCGATATGATGCTTCTGCCTTTTTCAGATATGATTTTTCTCCGGTTATTTTAAAGAAATCGTTATATGCATTGGCTGTGAGGGAACTCCAGTAATGGGGAAACGTATCACCGAACATTCTGTTTTTGCCAAACCAGTATCCATCCCAGTGACGGATAGCCACTTCATACAAATGATAATCCGGCTGCAAACCGTTAAACATTTCCAATACATTCAACTGTTCTTTTGCACCGACAAGGTATTTTTCCTCTCCCGTCACCTGATACATTTGCATCAGGATCTCCGCTGCGGGTCCTACAATACTTTGCTCATAATTTACTTCATGTGCAGGATAATGTAACTCATTTTTCAGAATAACACTGCAATGTTCTGAAAAGTATTGCTGCATAATCTTTTTTTCATCTGTCATGTTTTCTCTTACAAGGCATGAAATCATCTCATACACCGGAACTTCAATCGCATAAAAATGCGTGCCGCCCTGTTCATAAAACGATTTCAAAGCCCGATATGCACTTACCAGATGCTCTCTTTCCCCATAGAGATGATGCAATTCCAAATAGAACACACTCATCCATGGATAATTATACAGCCGGTTCCATGAATTATTCCGTTGACAGTCATTATAAACCACTCCTGTCTCCTTATCGAACAACTCCCGTTCTACATAGGCAATATACTTTTTCAGACTCTTCTCAAACCGTTCATTCTTTTCTCTTCTAAGATATCGTGCAAGTAATATTCCCATGCCGATTCTTTCACGGCCACCGTTACGATCATGCTCCTTACTGTAAAAAATATGTTTTTCCTCATTGTCGTAAATCAGGTATGCGCCGTCCAGGCAACTGTTCGGATTATGATACTGCTGCTTGTCTACAATAAATTCGCATCTTCTTTTGATAAGGTCACGCAGTGCCGGCAAAACCAGTATATCACAGTGAGTTTTTACTCCTGCAATCTGTATATCAAAATGCTTCTCTCCAATAGAATCTGCCTTTTTCAGGACTCTGATCTGAGTCTTGGAGATTTCAGGAACAACATTCTTCCCGTTTACTTTGATATCCACATCATCTTTGGTAAACTCAAACACCGGACAGATCGTCAGTCGAATTTCTTCTTGGGAAAAGACGGTATAGTTTTCGGCGTTTACAGCAATATACCTTTTATGATACTGTTTGATTTTTTCATAAAAATCTTTTTTCCCCTCATGCCAAAATAATGTCCAGGAAACAGTAAAGCTCTCACCCGGAGACAATGCCACGGGAGATGGGTGAAGAATAAAATCTCCCCTGTCATTGCTGCTTTTATCAAGGCTGCGCTCCACACTGTATCCGCCTATACTTCCTTCTGTTACCGTCAGACCGAGATGAGGACCCTCACCTCCCATCCTCAAAGCCATGATGTAAGTTATCTCTTCTCCGCAGAAAATATGTGTGTGGCATCGTTTCTGTATGCATGTGGCAGAATCTTTATAGTCATCGTTAAACGGTGTATAAATGGAGATATCACGCAGTGAAGTAAAAATATCTTTCTCACTGACATTGGTAAAACAATACCTTTCCATTACTGCATCATCCGTGTATTCCGATGTAAGCGTCACTTCTATTCCTACCGGCTTTTTTACTGTTCCCCATTCAACATTTCCTTCGATCCAGTTCATTTTGTATGGATCATTTCTGTTTACAAGTTCTTTCATAAAACCCTATCTTTCCAGTTTTATTATATTTTCTATTGCACCATCTTTATGAATTCCAAAACTGTAATTCACACCTTCCGCCTGCAAAACATAATCACCGTAAAATCCACGAAAATCCACTTTTCCGTTTTCATCCGTCACCAGTTCCAGGTCGGTATGCCATTCTTCTTCGAAAAGTTCCTTCAATGCCAGTGCCGCCTTCTTAGGTGTTAAGTCACGATGGAATAATCCACCATGAACTCTGTTCTCAGTACTGATTCCATCAGGCTTTATGTACGCCATTCCATCCACTGTATTCCAATAAACTACCGATTCCATGCCGGGAATAGAGAACCAGAGGCGATACAGGTGACGCAGAATATCTGCCTGCAGTTCCTCTGCCTCCTCATCCTCACCAAAAGTGGGAATCGTCACTTCCGTAATCTCCAGAGGCTTTCCGAATTCCGCCAGATATCCCAGACCATCGAGTACTTTTACAGGATCAAAATACTGCAGAAACTTAAAGATTTCCGTTTCCTGGGGGCCTCTGGTACCACAGAATATATGATTCTGTATACCAATTTTGTCAATGGATGCCCCTTTCAATAGCAGACCTTCAATGTACATGAAATATGGACTGCGGTAATCCTGCTCCGCAATTTCCGGTACACGGTTACTCTCGTTAATAACCAGTGTATCCTCCGGAAAATATTTTCTGGCCAGCTGATACGCCCAAAGAGGAGTATCTCTCTTTTCACACAAAACAGAGCATGTATCTCCCCATTTCCATTCATCCAATAGTTCATTAGTTACTTCAAATTCATACAATTTTCCTGAATAACGCTCAGCAATCTGCTCAAAACGTTTTTCATAAAGTTCCTTCATTGCCTTTTCATCCCGTTTAGGAAGCCATGAGGGAATGAATTTATCGTAAAACAAGCAATGCAGTTTAGGCAAAATGCCGTGCTCGTTGCAATAATCTACGCACAAATCCGGTGCAGGCCTACGGTAAATTTTCGGGCTATCCGCTGCAAAACGCAGTTTTCCCTGTTCCGGCTCCAGTTCGGCCCAGTAGAAAGGAACTGTGGCAAGATTAAAATATTGATGGAATGTATCCCGGAAAATTTGATTTTCCTCTTCCGTCTTAAATTCATCCAGGAGAAAAATGTTGGCACCATATTTAAAGTCATGTGTTTTTTGCTGTATACGTACACGCTTTCCGCTGAGAGGAGTCCCGTTTTGATCGGTCAACTGCAGGGTACAATCGCCCTTTCTATATTTTTCAATAGAAGGCTCCACACGTTGCGTAAACAATTCCTTGTTTTCTTCAAATTTTTTCATACACAGCATTCTATAAGCCTTATTTTTCTGCTTCGCATCGCCAGATGCCAGCATTTCTTGAATTTTCTCTTTATCCAGGGTTGATTTTGTTGATCCAATGCTCATTTCTATCATCCTCCAATCATAATTTTTTTAAGGAATACACAAACGCGCTATATTGTGGCTGTGTATGGGGAAGCAGGAGTCCGATATTGATCAGAGCAGCGCCACTCAATATCTGACCTGTCTGTTCCACTTTATAAAGGCTCTCACCTTCCAAACCTCGCAAACGAACATAACTGTTTTTATCAATAATAGAAATATCTTCTGTCACTACACATACAAGGCTTTCTTCGCCACTCTTTGACACAAACTGCCATGCAGTATAAATACTCTCATCATAGGGTGAGGACAAACGATAATAGTCTCCTGACCTTATCAGTTCTTCATTCTTTCTGTAAAACTCAGAATAGACTGCACACTCTTCTCTCTCCTGCTCATTCATTTTGGCCGGATCCAATTCGTAGCCAAAGGTACCATGCATCGCTGTGACAGCCCTGGTTTTAAGCGGTACCGTCCTGCCTGTCTTTTTATTCGGACACACTGAGACATGGGCTCCCATAGTACTTACCGGATAAACAAAAGAAGTTCCATATTGAATAGTCAGCCGGGATGGTGCATCGGTATTATCACTACACCAAATTTGAGGGAAATAGGTAAGCATAGCTCCGTCAAATCGTCCGCCTCCCCCACTACAGCCCTCAAACAAAATATCCGGGTGGGTCTTGACGATACCATCCAGAATCCGGTACAGTCCCAGGATATACCGATGATAAATTTCCCCTTGTCTCTCCGGTGGATAATATTGACTGTACACATCGCATACATAACGGTTATAATCCCATTTCACATAGTCCACACCGCCTGCATCCAGGATCTGGTTCACCGCTTTAATCAGATAATCACATACATCCGGTCCGGACAGATCAAGGCACAACTGATGGCGACTACGTGAAGGTGCTCTGCCGGGTACCTGCAGGCACCAGTCCGGGTGAGCGCGATAAAGGTCAGAATCCTCGTTAACCATTTCCGGTTCAAACCAGAGGCCAAAAGACATTCCAAGGTCATGAATCCTGCGGGCAAGTACAGGAATACCGCCCGGAAGCTTCTTTTCATTTGCCACCCAATCTCCCAGTCCCGCTTTTTCATGATCTCTTGCACCAAACCAACCATCATCCAAAACGAACATATCCGCGCCCAACTGTCTGGAAATTTCTGCAGTGCTTAACAGTTTTTCACTGTCAAAAGAAAAGTGGAACGGTTCCCAACTGTTAAGCACAATGGGACGTCTCTCGTTTACAAAACGGCTTTCGCAAGCATTCTGTCTGAAAATATCATGATAGCTGTGACTCAGTTTTGCCAATCCCTCTCCGGAATACGCCATCACAACCTCCGGTGCTTCAAAACATTCTCCTTTGTCCACCAGATAATCAAACTGCTTGGGGTGTATCCCCATTGCCACACGCGTTTGGCTATATCCGTCCACTTCTGCATCAAACACAAAATTACCGCTGTACATCAGAGCAAATCCATAAGCATTGCCTTGATCCTCATCAGTATTTCTGTCGCACACAATAGCAGATGGATTGTGGAAATGGCCGGATACCCCACGGAAAGATCCCAGTTCCTGAATGCCATGTGTCAGATGGTGTCGTTCGGTCTGCCGTTCAAAATAATGATGCCCGAAAAAGCCGATCAGATCAAAATCACTTGTCATAAAATCAAGGCTTGCAGACATCATTCGCTGCAGATGAATACCTTTTGCTGATCCATTATAGAGAATTGCAGCTCTGGTAATTACATCTTTATCATAAAATACCCCATAAAGAAGTTTTACAGATATATGGGTAATTTCATCTTTCAGTATAATTTCCAGTGTCTCCACATTTTCCTTTTCTGCAGCATAAAGTGTCGGAAGTGAGGAAAGGCGATACTTTCCATGATATATTTTGTGTGAATGGTACTTTCCCACAAAAGCATAACTTCCATCAGCATTGACTATTTCTATAGAAGGAATACGATAGTCCCCTGCATCATTGGAGGAAAATTCCTGGGGATATGCACACAACGAATAGACACGGTCCTCTCCCACTTCTGCCGGATTGGACTCATGACTTCTAACAACATGAGGAATCAGATAAGATACATCTTCATCCGAAATCTTTTTACCATAGTACAAATGTAACAAATGCCCATACTCTGACACTTTCATCTGATAAGTGCTGTTTGCAGTATGGATACTAAATACATGCTTTGTTTGATTATATATAATAGACATACTATAAATTCTCCCAACACTATTTTCTGTTTTTTCGATGCTCTAGCGGAGATTGTCCTGTAACCTGGTGAAATCTTCTGCTAAAACTTGCTCTGATCTTTAAAAGCTTCAGACTTCGGAGAAG
Source organism: Lachnospiraceae bacterium (assembly GCA_017465845.1). Classification (GTDB taxonomy): domain Bacteria; phylum Bacillota; class Clostridia; order Lachnospirales; family Lachnospiraceae; genus Acetatifactor. Next base: position 34,847 of record JAFTVH010000001.1, read on the forward strand.
CCATAAAAATTATATTTCAGGTATTTCTATTTGCACTTCATGCCCCAGCTTACTGGATTTCATGATACCATCAATAATCGCCTGATTATATAATATCTGACAGGTAGGCACAGGCGCTTTCCCTCCGGTAATTACTGCATCCAGAAACGACCTGATCTTTTTATCAAACAACTCTCCATCTGAAGGTATCAGCGGAACCTCTATCTGTGAAGGCAGACCTGCCACATCACGATAAACAGTCATAGGTTTGTGGAAAGTTCCGTTCCAACAATCTGTAGAAGGTATCCGCAGAGCACCTTTGGTACCCATAATGATGGTATCACCGGGCGTATCAAGATGCATATACCACGCAATACGGAAATCCAGAACAATATCTCCTTCCAGACGGATATACGCTGAAGCAAAGTCATCAACACTGAACATTTCTGCGCACTCCGGTTTATTTACCTTAGCATAGGATGAGGGATCTTTTCCGAAATAATCTGTCATTTGTCCTGACACTGTAAGCGGCTTCGGATATCCCAGGGCATTCAGCACAAGGTCCAACGAGTAACATCCGATATCACCCACAGCACCGATTCCTGCCTTTTCTTCCTCAATGAAAGTAGTACTCCAGCTGACAGGGATGCCATGGCGACGACCGCCACCCGTCTGTATATAATATACCTTACCCAGTTCTCCGGATTCTACTATTTTTTTGATCATTTGCATATTTCCATCAAAACGAGGCTGAAATCCCACTGATACGATTTTGCCGCTCTTTTTTTCTGCCCTGCAGATTTCCACCGCCTCATCAAGGGTCACCGTCATGGGCTTCTCCAAAAGTACCGGCAGACCATGCTCCAAAGCATATATCGTGCACTCTTTATGAGTACTGTTATAGGTGCAGACACTGACCGCATCAAGATCCATGGTATCAATCATCTCCCTGTAGTCTTCAAATGCTCTGGCTTCCACACCATGCCTCTCAAAAAATTGTGCCGCTTTACCGGGAATCAGGTCTGCACCGGCAACCACTTCTGCATCCCGCTGTTTTAAATAACTCTTTATATGCGAATTAGCAATACCACCGGTACCTATAATACCTATACGGAGCTTTCTGCTGCTGCAGACTGCTTCTTTCTCTGTCATATCTGTCGAAAAATCATTTAAATCTAATGCCATAATATTTATCCTCCTCTTAACTTTTTACAGATCCAATCATCATTCCTTTTACAAATATTTCGGACCGTTCCTCTTCTTTTCCGGATTGTCCGTGTGCACGATCATATCTTACATAAGCAGATGTATTTTGTAAATATACATTTTTTATTATCTGAAATTTTACACAACGTCCACTTTTTTACACATTCGTAAATATGCATATTTTATTTTGTTTCACCGTTACTGCAGGAATCCTGTCCTTAGATGAAAAGAGAGTTGTAAACATCACTGAATTAACAGATGGTTCACAACTCTCTTTATTCTTTTATCTGGCAGATTGCTCCTTGCGCAGATTTATCCCATTTTAACTCGACAATCAGCGCCGGCTAATAAACTTGCATCCTGCTGTTTCGGCAATTTGGGCAAGCCCTATCTTTCCAGTTCTATTATATTTTCTATTGCACCATCTTTATGAATTCCGAAACTGTAATTCACGCCTTCCGCCTGCAAAATATAATCACCGTAAAATCCACGAAAATCCACTTTTCCGTTTTCATCCGTCACCAGTTCCAGGTCAGTATGCCATTCTTTTTCGAAAAGTTCCTTCAATGCCAGTGCCGCCTTCTTAGGTGTTAATTCACGATGGAATAATCCTCCACGAACTCTGTTCTCGCTACTGATTCCATTAGGCTCTACGTATGCCATTCCATCCACTGTATTCCAATAAACTACCGATTCCATGCCGGGAATAGAGAACCAAAGGCGATACAGGTGACGCAGAATATCTGCCTGTAGTTCCTCTGCCTCCTCATCCTCACCAAAAGTGGGAATCGTCACTTCGGTAATCTCCAAAGGCTTTCCGAATTCAGCCAGATATCCCAGCCCATCAAGTACTTTTACGGGATTAAAATACTGCAGAACTTTAAAGATTTCCGTTTCCTGAGGCCCCCTGGCGCCGCAGAAAATGTGGTTTTGTATGCCGATTTTGTCAATGAATGCCCCTTTCAAAAGCAGTCCTTCAATGAACATGAAATATGGACTGCGGTAATCCTGCTCTGCAATTTCCGGTACACGGTTACTTTCATTGATAACCAGTGTATCCCCCGGGAAATATTTTCTGGCAAGCTGATAAGCCCAAAGAGGAGTATCCCTCTTTTCACACAAAACCGAACATGCATCGCCCCAATTCCCTTCATCTAAAAGTTCATTGGTTACTTCAAATTCATACATTTTTCCTGAATAACGCTCTGCAATCTGGCTAAAGCGTTTTTCGTAAAGTTCCTTCATTGCCTTTTCATCCCGTTTAGGGAGCCATGATGGAATGAATTTGTCGTAAAACAGGCAATGCAGTTTAGGCAAAACGCCGTACTCGTTACAATAATCTACACACAAATCCGGTGCAGGTCTACGGTAAATTTTCGGGCTATCTGCTGCAAAGCGTAGTTTTCCCTGTTCCGGCTCCAGCTCAGCCCAGTAGAAGGGAACCGTGGCAAGATTAAAATATTGATGGAATGTGTCCCGGAAAATTTTATTTTCTTCTTCCGTCTTAAATTCATCCAATAGAAAAATGTTAGCACCATATTTAAAGTCATGTGTTTTCTGCTGTATACGTATCCGCTTACCGCTGAGCGGAGTTCCGTTTTGATCAGTCAGCTTCATGGTACAATCGCCTTTTCTATATTTTTCAATGGCAGGCTCCACACGTTCCGTAAACAGTTCCTTGTTGTTTTCAAATTTTTCCATACAAAGCATTCTATAAGCCTTATTTTTCTGCTTTGTATCACCAGACAATAGCATTTCCCGAATTTTCTCCATATCATGGGTTGACTTTGTTGATTCAATGCTCATGCCTATTATCCTCCAATTATAATTTTTACCACACTATTTTCTGTTTTTTCGATACTCTAACGGAGATTGTCCTGTAATCTGACGAAATCTCCTGCTGAAGCTTCCCGCATTATAATATCCCACTTCCAGTCCGATTTCCGCAGCAGTAATATCAGTGTTTTCCAGCAGATATTTCGCGCGATTGATTTTTAGCTCCGTAACATAATCATTAATAACGATTCCGCTTTTTTCATGAAAATACTTGCTCAATGCAGGTAAACTCATGCCATATTTCTCCGCCATTTCCTGAAAAGAGAAATTAGGGTCATTATATCGCTCTGCGAGATATTGCTTCATTTTATCTATCACAGGGATACTCTTTGATTCCGGTTCGCCGTGATTATTAGCCTCTTTCGCAAAAAAGTCTGAGAGCTCCTTAAGATAAATAAAGTAAAAATTCTTCTCACGGTTCTTAAACAATAATAGGATATCTGCCTTTTCTACCGGATTCATTATGTATTCTTTCACATCTGACAATATATATGTCAGGTTCATGCATACGTACTGATTCCAATACAATTCTTTCTCCCGACATAATTCCAGTAATCTGTTTAAATAGGATTCCGCTTTCCGCCAGTTACCTGCTTTGATCTGCTCCTGTATATACCTGCATTCCGCCACCGGAAGCTGCTTCTCTTTTTCGTCGTCCAGCCAAAGGATGCCTTTTTGCTTGCCTGTCATTTCATCCAGTATGGCTGCCCTGATAAATCCCATCGGCACCTGTTCAATATCATAACATTTTTCACTGGATGATATTTTACCGATACTGCTGTCCGTTTTTAAAATTGCCTCAAGCTGTTCATTGAGAGAGGACACCGCTGTATGACTCATATTCCAGATAACCACAAATCGCAGTCCATGCTCCAATTCCTTTACCACGAAACTGACATTGGTCATTTTACAGCTCTGCAGATACTCAACAAGTTCTTCTTCTGAAAGTGAATAATTCATACTGATTACCGTTACATACAATATGCCGTCATACATACCAAAATCAAGCATATTATAGACAAGATTACGTTCTTCTGCTGTACGCAGTTCCCCCCGCAGTAATTTTGCAATCAGGTAGCTTCGATAGTTTTTAACCTGTTCCTGAAGAAACAGACTTTTCTCTTCCAGATATTCCATGGAGGCATTAATAAAGTCATACACGCCTTCGTCTTTACCGCCGTTTCTACCATATATTTTCTCTGCTCTTTCCTTAATCTCATGAATCGGTTTATAAATCAGAGCACTCAAACAAGAGACAAACACTGCCCCGGAAATCAGAAGCAGTGCAATCAAAGCCATCCACAATCTTGTTTGAAATTCCACCTGTTTTGACAGGCTGTCCCCACTTATCACATTGATAAATTCATAGTTACTCACTTCGGAGACCGCTCTGGACACCACGTAATTAGTTCCACCGTATGAAACAATGTCACAATCATCTTTGGCGGAGTTTATGATTTTCTCATATTGCTCCTGTTTAAGCTCTCCGTCATTGCTTACAAAACTAAGAGCGTTTCCCTCATTATCCACAATACAGGACATACCGATCCCATCACTTAACTGCTCCTGCATGATTGCTTCAATTTTGCTAATGTCCACAACGAATATGACACTGACGGAATGTCGAAACGTTTTACTAAATCTGCTGAAAAGCTTGTAAGGATGCCCCGAATTTATGGCATCCAGATTCTGAAAAGCTTCGCTTTCCAGATATTCAAAAAATTTCTCCTCACTCTTGTCTGCTATTTGGTATAGTTTGCAAAAAATATGTTTATGGCAGGAGCCGCTTGACGAAAATAGATATTCGTTTCCACTCTGATAAACAAAAATATCCGATATATATTTCTGATTCAGGGTAAGCATATCCAGCTTTGAAGAGATTCTTCGAGTTCCCAGGAAATCGCTGGGTACAAGTATTGCTCCGAAATCATTGTCCATAAAGATACTATTGGCTGCATCTTCCATATTTTCCAAAAGCAGATCCAGTTCTTTTACAACTGTACTTAACCGATTCTGGGATACTCTCAATATATAATTATCCATCTGCTTAATATATACATTCTGTACAAACACGATAATTAGCAGACATGGAAAGATCAGGATGGCAAAAAATGAAATTAATATAGTATGAAAACCCTGTGTTTTTTTCTTTAACAATTTTTTCACTATAATTACCTCCTGTTTTCAGCAGAGCACCCGGCATCTACTGTTACCCCTTGACAGACCCGATCATCATTCCTTTTACAAAATATTTCTGAAGGAACGGATACAATATGAGTACCGGCAGACTGGAAAAAATAATAATTGCATATCTCATGGAATTGGCTAATTGCTGCATAACTGACTGTGTTTCGGGATCCACCATATCATCCGGTGAAAACTGATTACTCAGCAGAATCTCACGTAGTATAACCTGAAGCGGAAATTTTTCTCTTTCGGTAATATACATTAGGGCATCAAAATAAGAATTCCAGTGACCCACACCGTAAAACAGCACCAGAATAGCCACTAACGTGCTGGACAAGGGCATTACAACTTTGCGGAAAAATCCTAATCTGCCGCATCCGTCTATCTGTGCAGCCTCATATAGTTCTTTCGGTATATTACTTTCCAGAAAAGATCTGGCAATCATCAGGTTATATGCGTTTACCGCACAAGGAATGACCATAACCCAGAAACTGTTAATTAAATGGATATCCCTCATTAAAAAGTATTTCGGAATAATTCCTCCGCCAAAGTACATGGTAAACGTAATTAAGAATAATATAACTCTTCTTCCATACAATTCCCTTACTGAAAGCGCATAGGCGGCAGTCATCGTCATAAATATGTTCAGAATCGTTCCTATCACTGTATAAAGAATTGTATTTTTATATCCTATAAACAGGTTCTCATTTGAAAATGTCCGCTCATATCCCAGAAACGTGATCCCTTTGGGCAGCAAACCAATCTTTCCCTGATAAACCAGTGTGGGATCGCTGAAAGAGGCAATTACTACAAAATAAAGCGGATATGCCACTATCAGGAAAAAGACAACCAGAATAGTCGTATTCACACTATGAAAAATCCTGTCATTTTTGGACAGTTTTATTTTTTTCTTATCCATTATTACTACCTCACTAATAAACTGAATTATCTGAAACCTTTCTGGCTATTGTATTTACCGTAACCAACAAAATAAAATTCACAATAGAGTTAAAGAGACCTACTGCTGTTGAATAGCTATATTGCGCCTGCACCATACCGACTTTATAAGTATATGTAGAAATAACTTCCGCCGTAGAGGAATTCAGTGAATTGGACATCAGAAATACTTTTTCAAAGCCAATGCTTAAAACATTACCTACATTCAAGATCAGCAGCATAATTACCGTATTCATAATTCCCGGAATATCCACATATCTGATACGCTGCATGATGGTTGCGCCATCTACGATAGCAGCCTCATGAAGCTCCGGACTGATACTGCTCAATGAACCAATATAGATAATGGCCGACCATCCAAGATTCTGCCATACACCCGACCAGACATACAAATGGGGGAATGCTTCCGGAGAAGCCATAAAATTGAACTCCTGTCCTCCCAAAGCCTTTATCGCTTGATTTACGAAGCCACTTCTTGTTGATAAAAATAATGAAAGCATGGCTACCATAACTACTGTGGAAATGAAATGCGGCGCATAGGATACCGTCTGCAATACCTTGGCAAATTTTCTGTTCCTGCAATAGTTCAGCATCAGCGCAAATGCAATCGGAAGCGGTGTGTTCACAATTAAAGAGTATATACTCAATCTAAGCGTATTTAATAATATTTCGATAAAATACGGACTGTTTAAAAAACGCTGAAAATGCTTGAATCCCACCCAGTCACTTCCCCAAATTCCTTTTGTAATTTTAAAATCACGAAAGGCAATCTGTGCACCATACATAGGATAATAATGAAATAGAATAAAAAAGATAAGCGTAGGAAGCAATAGCAGATAAAGTTCCCAGTTTTTTCTGATAATCTCTTTCCACCTTTTCTGTTTTACTTTAATCTTCTGCGACATAGTAAACCTCCTGATAACAAATTGGGCATATCTTATAAAGGAAGCCAACACAACACTGCATTGGCTCCTTTTCTACTCCTGACTGTTAATTATTCGCTAAATAGCGATCATATGCCTGCTGATGAATTTCCAGATATCGTTCATGACCAAAGTTATTCAGTGTTGCGATATATTCGTCCCACTCTGCATCTACGTCTCCCTGTCCGCTGATCCATCGGCAAATCGTTTCTTCCTGATATTTTGCAATATCTGTCTTCAGAAGATCAACCTCTTCCTGCTCTTCTGTCTCCATAATCAATCTGGGATATCCATAATACAGTGCACCGGAATCCACATAAACCTTATCCTGAATAATTTTGTCCTGTACAGAAAATCTTTCATCCGGAGCCAGCAGACTGCTGTCAACTATCTGCGGTAAATGCTGCAGATGATTGCCGGTTAAGTATTCTCCCAAAGTGCTATATCCCTCAGGCACTGTAGAAAGATATCCTTCCTCCGTCTTAACTAACGCAGTATCCAGAGGACCATAGCAACTCTGAAGACTGATGATAGGATCGTACAATGTATCTATCCATCTTGCAAGCACTTCAGGATATTCGCAGGCGTTTGTAATATACATAACAGTACTCAAAGAAACATTCACATACGAAGCATAAATACCGCTCTTTCCATCAGGACCGGTCAAAGGAGGTAAAGTCACATAGCTTTCCTCTGCCACATCGTCTCCAAAAGAATGTCCTGATCTCCAGACAGCACTGCTGCCTACAATTACAGGGTCTTCTTTACATTTTGCCATGTAAGTACTCTCTTCCTGTGTAAAAATTTCCTGATCGATCAAGCCTTCTGCGTACAGTTCACGTAAATACTTGATTGCATCCTTCAATCCATCTTCACATGCAGGATCAATTACTACGCCATCAACTACAAGCATTCTGTCAGCCAAAGGATAGGTAAATGCCCCTGTTATCATACTTAAACTGGTCTGCCACTTCCAGCTCACAGCAGAATAAGGAATCTCATCATTAGGATCTCCATTTCCATTGGCATCCTGTTCCTTAAATGCCCGTAATACTTCTCTAAATTCATCTGTAGTTGTGGGCATTTCCAAATTAAGATTTTCTAACCAGTCTGTATTGATGCAGACAGCCTGATCCATTCCCATATAATAGTAATCCTTGATTTCCGGAAATCCATAGATATTTCCGTCAGGATAAGTAAGCTCTGCCAGATATTCTCCCGCATGTTCCTTAAGGTTTGGCATGTATTTATCAATCAGATCATTCACAGGTATAATAATTCCATCTTCAAGATATTCGCGTGATATAGAAGGCAGTGTTGTACTACCTGCAACCACAGCATCCGGATATTCACCACTTGCCCACATCAGGTTTAATCGTTCTTGCGCACCGTCACCCGCAGGTATGGTTGTCCATTCGATGTGGACATTTGTTAATTCTTCCATCATCTTGAAGAATTCAAATTCATTGGGATCTGTTTGAGAAGAAATGGTATACATCTTCAATGTTACTGGTTCATCTACAATAGGATAACCTGTTTCGTTAAAATTAGAATCTTCCTCTTCACCGGAACTTGCCTGGGAAGCAGTTTCCTGAGTCTTAGAGTTTTCGCCGGCTGCTGAAGATTCACCATCTTTGCTGCTTCCGCAGCCTGCCAGACAACCGACTGCTAATGATAATGCAAGCAATGTTGCTAATACCTTATTTTTCATTCGAAATCCTCCTTCTTAATTTGGACCGTCCCTTTTCTTTTCCGGATTGTTCGTGTGCACAATTCTATCTTACATAAACAGGTGGTTTTTGTAAATGTACATAATTTATTTTGGTGCACATTGGTACAATTTAGCAATATATACATGATTCCGTTGCGCAATGCTTTTCTTTTGTAAATGTACACATTTTATTCAGCTGCACATTCATCCTTTCGTAACTTTTACCGCAACAAGAAAGAACAGTTTTACGACTTGTTCAGGTCGCGCAAAGCACTCACGGCTACTCTTTTAATACTTCAGTCTGCGCAATACTCATATTTCTCTATTATACATTCATGCTTTTTATTGGTCTTATCATAGTTTATCCCTACCATCAGAAGATTGTCTGCATATTCCTCAAGTGCACCTACATACTGCTTATCTTTTATCTGGCAGATTGCTCCCTGCGCAGATTTATCCCATTTTAACTCGACAATCAGCGCCGGCTTATTAGTATGCTTTCTCGGCAGAAACGCAATATCTGCAAATCCCTTACCCGCCGGCAATTCTCTGATCAATGTATAGTCCTTCCGCGCCACATAATAAGCAATCGTGATTACACAGCTTAATGCCTGTTCACTGTTATAAGCAAGCACCGATGTATTTGCCGAATGTACTTCATCAATGCCTTTTGCTACTGTCTCTGCATCCCCACGTATTGTGGCCTCCAACAGACTTTCAGAGGCCTGCAATGCGGCAGACACCCCTTCCCAACCGCTGTACTCCACAGCATTCCTGAACTCATCAGCTACTTCCTGATTAGGAATATAAACCTCCTTCTGAGTAGAATCATAAGCAAGATACCCAAGATGCACGAGCAATGTCAGAACATCATCTCTACTTTTTAGATTTGACATATCGTTCTGGAATGTCCGCGTATTGATTTTGCACCTTACGCCACCAAGCATAGAGATAATTGCATCCTTCAATCCGTCCTCATTCATACCAATATAGTATTTTAAGGATTCATAGGTTTCCGTTTCTGTCCAATAATCGCCCCATTCTTCGTTACTTATTGCCTGGATAACAGAGTTAGGACTATAAACCGAATGTTCCTTACTGAAAGAATAGCCATCATACCATCTTCTGGCCTCTTCAAAATCCATATCATTTTCCCTGCAGAGATCCTTTACTTCTTTTTCTGTGAAACCAACATATTTTGCCAGCTTTTTAGGCTGAATCATTGTATATTCCCTGAAATCAGTCAATGCAGACTGTGTGCCATATTTCTTGATTGGCAGAATCCCTGTCATATATGCAGCTTCAATCATCTTATCTGTCAGGCTGCTCTTAAAAAGTCCGCGAAGCAGCTGAATATATTCTTTCTGTAAATCCGTATCATCCTTTGCCTCCCTGAACAGAGCATCCCACTCATCGATAATAATAATAAACTTGCATCCTGCTGTTTCGGCAATTTTGGCAAGCACTATCGGCAGGGAATGTTCTTCTCCGGCAAAACTGTAGATACTACATAACTCCTGAATCACCTGATCCTGAAGATAAGAAACAGTATCTTTTATATTTTTTACAGTCGATATAAACCAGGTGATATCCAGGTAAATGACGTCAAATTTATTCAGATTTTCCTCAAATGTTTTATCCTTTGCAATTTCCAGATCACTGAACAGCTCTCTGGAATCACAGTTTCTATCATAGTATGCACACAGCATCTGTGTTGCAAATGATTTTCCGAATCTTCGCGGTCTGCTGACGCAAGTCAACTTATCTTTTGTTCCAAGTGTTCGATTTATAAATGCAATTAAACCGGATTTGTCAACATACAGTCCTTTTCGTATTGACCGGAAACCTGCGTTTCCAATATTTACATACATTCCCACTGTG
>JAFTVH010000156.1 GCA_017465845.1 Lachnospiraceae bacterium
GGGCTGTAAAGGAGTAATCATGAAATTTTTACTATGTGCAGTGAATGCAAAATATATTCATTCTAATCCGGCGGTTTACAGCCTGAGGGCTTATGCCGGGGAGGAGTATCAATCTTATGTGGAGATTGCGGAATACACGATCAATCAGCCGAAAGGTGAGATCCTGGCAGATATCTACCGCCGTGAGCCCGATGCGATCGGTTTTTCCTGCTATATCTGGAATTGGTCCATGATACAGGAACTCCTGGTGGAGGTCAGGAAAGTACTTCCGGGTACCGATATCTGGCTTGGCGGACCGGAAGTAAGTTATGATGCAGACTGTATTTTGAAAAAGTATCCGTTTCTTGAAGGAATTATGGTGGGAGAAGGCGAGGCAACTTTTCGGGAGCTTTTGAGGTATTATGCGGGAAAAGAAGTGCACGATTTACATCAGATATCCGGCTTGTGCCTGCCCGATGGATTTACGGCTGTCCGTCCGCTGACGGATATGGATTCCCTGACCTTTCTTTATAATAATCTGGATGCTTTTGAAAACAGAATCATTTATTATGAATCCAGCAGAGGCTGCCCCTATCGCTGCAGCTATTGTCTGTCCTCTATCGACAAGAAAGTAAGACTACGTGACATAAGTGTCGTAAAACAGGAACTGCAGTTTTTCCTGGACCGGAAGGTACCGCAGGTCAAATTTGTGGACAGGACGTTCAATTGCAATCACGACCACGCAATGGGAATTTGGAATTATATTTTAGAACATGACAATGGTGTCACCAACTTTCATTTTGAAGTTTCCGCGGATATTTTACGGGAAGATGAGATTGCACTGCTTAACAAGATGCGTCCGGGACTGGTGCAGCTGGAAATCGGAGTGCAGTCCACCAATTCTGCTACGATTAAAGCAATCAATCGAGTGATGAATGTGGAAAAACTGGAGCAGATCGTGGCATCTGTCAGGGCGGGACATAACATTCACCAGCATCTGGACCTGATTGCAGGACTTCCATACGAAGATTTTGAAAGCTTCGGCAAATCTTTTGACAGAGTTTATAAGATGAAACCCCAGCAGCTGCAGCTTGGCTTCCTGAAAGTGCTGAAGGGTTCAGAGATGTGTGAGCGGGCTGAAGAATTCGGCATTTGTTATCAGAGCTGCCCGCCTTATGAGGTATTATATACCAGGTGGCTTCCCTACAAAGATGTGTTACAATTAAAGCGGATAGAGGAAATGGTGGAGCTGTATTACAACAGTAACCAATATACTCATACGCTGCCTTTTCTGGAAAAAGCATTTCAGTCTCCTTTTGAAATGTTCAAAGCACTGGCAGATTATTATGAGGAAAAGGGCTACGTGACCAATTCGCCGGCCAGATCCCACCGCTATCAGGTACTGCTTTCGTTTGCAGAGGAAAAGGACCCGGTATACCGGGAAGTGTATCGGGAGCTTTTAACTTTTGATCTGTATCTTCGCGAAAATGCCAAGAGCAGGCCGGAGTTTGCCGCGGATTTGACAGCCCATAAAGAGACGATGCGGGATTTTTACAAGAAGGAAGAGGAAGAGAGGCATTATCTGCCGGATTATACAGCGTATGATTCCAGGCAGTTGGCGAAGATGACACATTTGGAACCGTTTTCTTATCCGGTGTGGGATGTGGAACAGATGGACGAGCTGCGGGCAGCCGGAAATGCCTGCGCCGGGCAGCACAAATGCGTTGATGCCGGGAAAATGGGAGAAACAAAATTTGCATTGTTCGATTATCGCAGGAGAGACCCGCTGACCTATGAGGCAGACGTACAGATTGTGAACCGCAACGGGGCAGATAGATAATAGAAGAACAGAAGGATGGAAGCAATGAAGAAGAATACAGCCAGAATATTAGAGGCCTTGGACAATTATTACGGAACGGACCACCGCTGTTCTCTGGACCATGAGAATGCCTGGCAGCTTTTGATCGCCACCATGCTCAGCGCCCAGTGTACCGATGCCAGAGTGAATATGGTAACGCCCGGATTATTTGCCAAATATCCCGGTGTAGAAGCCTTTGCCAGCGCAGAGCTGAAGGAGCTGGAGCAGGATATCCACTCCACAGGATTTTATCATAATAAGGCCAAGAACATTATCGCATGCTGCCGGACTTTGGTAGAAAAATATAACGGAGAAGTGCCAAGTTCCCTGGAAGATCTGACTTCCCTGGCCGGTGTGGGCCGTAAGACCGCCAATGTAATCAGGGGAAATATCTTTCACGAGCCCAGTATCGTAGTGGATACCCATGTAAAGAGAATTTCAAAGAAGCTGGGACTGACAAAGGAAGATGACCCCGTGAAGGTGGAGTTTGATCTGATGAAAGAGGTGCCGAAGGACCACTGGATCCTGATCAATATGCATCTGATTGCTTTTGGCAGGGAGATCTGTAAGGCACCTACACCCAGGTGCGAGGAATGTTTTCTTCAGGGATTGTGCCCGGATTTGAAGAGCAGACAGAAATCGGCGAGTAAACGCACGAAAAAATAAAGAAATCTGAAAGAGAGAAGTAACATGACCAACTCATATGTGAGTATCGACTTGGAAACTACGGGCCTGAATCCGAAGACAGATAAAATTATAGAAATCGGTGCCGTGAAAGTGAAAGACGGTTTAATGCAGGAGACCTTTTCTACGTTGATTCATCCCGGCAGAAAGCTGGAGGAACGGGTGACAGAACTGACAGGTATTGATGATACGATGCTGGTGGATGCTCCGGAACTGTCGGAGGTTCTTCCGGGATTGTTTGAGTTCCTGGAGGATTTGCCGCTTTTGGGACATCGGGTTCTATTTGATTTTTCCTTTCTGAAAAAAGCGGCTGTGAATCAGAAACTTTCATTTGACAAAGAGGGTATTGACACGCTGAGAATTGCCAGACGACACTTAACCGGGCTGGAGCATAAGACACTGGAGAGCCTGTGCGCACATTATCAGATTCCTCACAATGCTCACAGGGCTATGGGTGATGCACTCGCCACCCATCAGCTTTATCAGATTCTTGCACGGGATTATTATAACGAAGAAGGATTGTTCCGTCCTGTAAAGCTTGTTTATCAGGTAAAAAGAGATACACCGATTACGAAGGCGCAGAAAGAGCGGTTGTATCGTCTGCTGGAACAGCATGGCATGCAGTTGGATGTTGATGTGGACAGCCTGAGCCGCAGTGAAGCCGATAGGACCATCGACCGGATTCGCAGCCAAACTATTATAAGAAAGTAATTTGGTAGAAAAATGCTGGAAAGTATGCTATGATTAGTATGCGGGTAAGTGAAAGTAGAGGTATGGACTTTTAGAAAAAGGAGAACCGATGAGGCAAGAGGCACAGATTACTAAGAAATTTCCTTTGTATTTTGAAAATTTTGAAATGCCGGAATGGGCTAGGGAACAAGAACTAGAGGTATATCGGGCATGTGTATTGATTTTTTTAAGAATATTGTGATGGATAAAGTACTATTTGAAAGTAAATATCCGATATTGTTTACTTGCAAAAACGAGGGCAGTGTTTATATGTTCATATGTTGTTTGGTCAATTCCACAAGTGCTAAGTGGATTGCGACAAAAACAAATTATAAAACATTAATTGACCTTTTAGAGGATAGAATAACCATTAGGGAAGCTTTTTTAAATGGATGTGCAGAAAAATTTATTATTGAATATAAGGGGTTAGAAAAAAATATTATCTGTAATATGGTTCATACAAATGATGTACCGGAAGTTCTACTTCCTACCAAGGGAGAATATATGGAAGCGGAGGATGGTGAATTCGCAGAAGAAATTCAGCTTTTCAAGTCGAGAGTAATGAATGTGGAGGTCAATATAAAACCGCAAAGAAATAGAGTGTTGCCTGTGAATGCTTTTAAGAAGACTTACAATCTTTCTGAGGAATTTTTTGAGGATGAAGTAAAATCTTCGAGAGGCATTTTGATGGGGGGTATTCCTAATTATCAAATAAATATTGTATATGCTTAGTAGAGAGGTGAGAATATGGTTGGCTTTAGCCTGAAAAAACATAATGTTGTGAAAGCTTCTTTTGCTGAAAATGCGGAGGTGGAAAAGAGGAGTTTAGAACTGGGTATTGATGGTAATATTTTGGTTCCGAAAAATCTGGGTGAGACAAATCAGGTTATGGTTAAATTGCGGTTGCATTTAGGAAAAGATGACGAAAGACTGGTATTGGCATTAGAAACAGTTTCTACCTTTGAAATTGTAGATTGGGTGGAAGGTGAGTTGACAGAAGAAATTGTGCAGCAAAGGTGTCTTCCCCTTGCATTGGCAAAATTGCGAAATACAGTAAAAATGGTTTCGGAGGCTTATGGATTACCATCCATAGATTTGCCACCATTTGATGGAGAAAATACTGAGGAATAAATTGATAAATCAGATAAATCCATGCGAAAAGGTACAGGAGCATATGTGCGCTCTTGTGCTTTTTTTGCTATCAAAGGAAGAAGGTTGATAGGCTTTTTCGACTGCGTTGAACGATTTTTACATAATAGCCCCGTTTTTGAACCTTTTGTAAATTGACATAAAATGGCACATGAGTTAAACTACAATACGTCAGAAGTACTGAAAACTTTATGTATTGGGAGGACTTCTCATGATTACTATGTTAGCATTTAGCTCATGTTCAGGTGACAGTGCGACTGTGCCGGATGCGGCAGAAACGAGTGAAGCAACGGACAAGAATGAAGCAACAGAAGCAACAGGTACTGAGGTCGTGACGGCTGCCACAGAGCTTTCGGAACCCACGGCAAACAAGCATCCTGAGGTTGGCACATATGTGTTGATCACTCCGGAAACGATGAGCGGATATGAAACGGAAACTGCAGACGATGTTTACACTTACATCAAAAGAAATGACTCCCACTGCTTACAGAAAAAAACACAAGATTGAATGATCTCAGATCACTCCAGCTTTCTCCGGTAATTCCTCCGATACTGCCCCGGCGTCATCCCGATCTGCTTGGAAAACGCATAGTTCAGATAATTAGTATTAGAAAAACCGCAGTTCAAAGATATTTCTGCTACGCTGTCAGAGGTGTAGATCAACTGTTCACAGGCATAGTGAATCCGCGCATTCGTCAGAAAATCATGAGGTGTCATGCCTGTCACCTTCTTAAAGATCACATAGGTAAAGCTGGGACTCAACATGGCAGCCTTGGCAATTTCATCTATTCCGATTGATTCCTTAAAATGATCATTGATATATTGGCAGGCCACGGCAATATTGGTGGCATACTTACTGCTTTCGCCTGAAGAAATTTGCGTTCTGGAAGCATCATACAATTCCAGGAGCAATGTGGTCAGCTTCGCGTCCCGCAGCAGCTTGGTTTCTTCCGAAGGCTCATTTAACTGCCTGTGATGAATGAAAACGAACTCCTTCAAGCATTGTGTATACTTATAAGTGTCGATATTAAAGATCTGTGTAGGCAGCTGATCAAGATACTTTCGGCAAAAATCTTCATCATGACACTGAAAGTGCAGGCAGTAGCATTCGAATTCCCCGATGGTCTGACGCTTTGCCCCCGGCTTGGTAAAAAAGATATTCCCTACAGCACGGTTATAAAGCTCACCATCTACCACACTCTGAAAATTGGGCGTAGTACACAGTTCAATCTCGTAATTATGCGATGTACGTTGGGGAATCTTTTCCCTATGGCGGGACAGGTAGTATCCCGAAAAAGTAATAAAAAACATAGTTACCTCTCTTTAAATCGGGGATTACAGTTCAGTCCCCACATTTGCAGGGTGAGCTGTAACAGCTTTTTTCCAGAATCTTACATTCAAAATCGGTTTAAATAGAAAATCATAATTTATACATAGGATTTAGTGTTTATAAAAAATTAAAAGATTATATAATTATTATAAAGCAAAAAAATATCACTGACAAGAAAATGTTGCACAATTAATTTTGAAAAGATTAAAGATATTTGACATAAGTGTTATGGAGAATGAAAAGCGGTCAAAAATATTCGGCAGTATTCTGATATTTGCTTCGGCCGGGCGAAAAAGAATATTGCACTTTGCTTGGCACTTTTCGGAAAACAACACTTGTGTTAAAATATATAAATTGATTGAAATACATAGATCAAGGAGGTATTTTATGAAAAACAAAATCTTAAAAAAGCTGTTGTCTACTGCTTTGGTTGCTGCTATGACAGTGTCCATGCTTACCGCCTGCGGAAACAGTAACGGAGAATCAAAAGAATCTCAGTCAACTGCATCACAGACCAGCGAAGCTCAGGGAACCCAAGCTCAGAGTTCTGAAGCACAAGGAACCGAAGCGGCTGCAGATGATGGATTTAAACATGATCCCAACTTAAATGAGCTGGGAGCAGACAAGATCTGTAAAGAACCGGTAACCATTACCATCGGTATCAGACAGCATGCCCGTGTTGAAGATTATGAGACCAACCACTATACTAAGCTGTTAGAAGAAACAGGTAATGTAAATATTGATTTTGTAATCTTCCCGTCCGGTGATGAAGGACAGCAGAAGCTGCAGATGATGATTGCTGCCGGAGAGAAGCTGCCTGATATCATTATGTGGACACAGAGTGATGCCACCGCTATGACATGGGGAGAAGAAGGATATATCATTCCTCTGGAAGATTACTTTGAACATTCCTCTTATTATGCAGCACAAGGATATGCAAAATTAAAAGAGGATATTGGCCTGGATGTGGTACAGTACGTAACTTCCAGTGACGGACATTGTTGGACATTCCCTGCTTATCAGGATACTCTGAGTAATCCTCCTTATGCGAGAATGTGGGTATATCAGCCCTGGTTGGATGCTTTGAATCTGGAAGTTCCTACCACAACAGAAGAGCTTTATAACGTTCTGTATGCTTTCAAGACACAGGATCCTAACGGCAACGGACTTCAGGATGAACTTCCGATCATGCAGTGTAAGAGCGGTCAGGGTGCTTTTGCTTTTGAAGCTCTTATGAATTCCTTTACACATACCACAAGAAGCAATTCTTATCTTTGCTCTGAAGATGGACAGCTGTACTTTGCCTTCACTACAGATGGTTGGAAAGAGGGCGTTAAGTACGTAGCAAAACTGGTAAAAGACGGTCTGTTCGATCCTATCTCCTTTACACAGGATACGGCAGCATTCCAGTCCATAGCTAATGGTGATACACCGATGGTAGGTATGTTTGCAAACTATGATCCGGGTGCTATCATTCTGGATGAAAACGAAGCAAAACAGTGGAGACTGCTGGAGCCCATCGAAGGACCGGACGGATTTACATCTGTAGCTTATAAGCCGGATGTTCCTACTCCTAAGGCATATATCACATCTGATTGTGAGAATCCTGAAGTAGCATTCCGTATTATCGACCTGATGTGTCGTGAAGACATTACAATTACTTCCCGTTGGGGCGAGCAGGGCGTACATTGGGATTATGTCGCAGATTTAAAGGAAGAAGATATGGAAGCCTTGGCTTCAGCTAATAAGGGTGAAACCGTTGAGTACGATTGGGAAAACTGCACTTATGCAGGTTATGAGCCATATTTTTATGAATATAAGAGTGTATGGGCTGAACTGCAGAATGCACATTGGGTAAATGCCGGAGTAGTATTCAGAGCAGGTAATATCACAGGTGGTTACAATGCAGCATTACAGCGTTTTGATGAAGCATCACTGTCCACGCCGAAATCTATTTATACACAGGCACAGTATCTTGAAGATATCAAGGCAATCCTTCCGGATGAAATCGTTTCAAATATCAACTTCGAAAGCTTAGAGGACTCTGTTGAAGCAGCAGAGATCAAAGCGGAACTGAAATCATATGCAGAGGAACAGTACTTTGCATGGATTACCGGTAACGGTGATGTAGAAGCAGATTGGGATGCTTATCTGAAACAGCTTGAGCAGATTGGTCTGTCAAGATACCTTGAACTTGCTCAGAAGGGATGGAACCCGTAAGAATGCTGTAAAAAGTATTATTGAGTGAAAAGGAATGCTCCCTTATCGTCTGGGGGCATTCCTTTCTTAGAAGATTCGATAAAGCATTTACAGATATAGATGTAGCGCATAAAAAAGGAGATAATTCTTATGCACAAAATGTCAAAAAAGAAATTATGGAAGAAAATTGCACAATCCTGGCAACTTTATTTGCTACTGCTGGTGCCTATAGTATGGCTTGTTACTTTTGAATATGTGCCTATGGCCGGTCTGCAGATTGCTTTTAAAGACTTCTCAAACAAAGGGGGAATCTGGGGAAGCCCATGGGTAGGACTTGAAAAGTTTAAGAAATTCTTTTCAGACCGTCAGTTCAGCAGATTGATGATCAATACACTGCGTATCAGCATTTATTCAATGGCTGTTGGCTTCATTGTTCCTATTATCATGGCGTTGTCACTGAATATCCTAAAGGATGGTGTCTTCAAAAAGACTGTGCAGACCCTGACCTATATACCCCACTTTTTATCTGTTGTAGTACTGGTAGGTATGGTTATGCAGCTCTTTAATCCTGTGGCAGGTCTCTACGGAACCATCTATCAGCTGATTACGGGAACAAGACCTTCAGATATTATGGGTATTCCGGAGGCTTTCCCACATCTGTATGTATGGTCAGGTATCTGGCAGAATGCAGGATGGGGCTCTATTATTTACGTTGCTGCCCTTGCCAACAGTGATCAGCAGCTCCACGAAGCAGCACAGATCGATGGTGCAACCAGACTGCAGCGCGTGTGGCATATTGATATCCCGACCATTCTTCCTACTGCTGTTATCATGCTTATCATGGATGCAGGAAAGGTCATGAGTGTTGGTTTTGAGAAGGTATTTTTGTTCCAGAATGACCTTAACATCAGCTACAGTGAAGTGCTTTCTACATATGTGTATAAAAAATCCTTTGCTGCGACCATTCCGGACTTCTCGTTTTCGACTGCAGCGGGAATGTTTAACTCAGTCATTAACCTGATACTGATTACAATTGTAAATCAGATTTCCAGAAAAGTCAGTGAGACCAGTCTGTGGTAAGGAGGGTAAGAAGATGCAAAAATCAAAAAAAGTAAGGAGTTCATCCTCCGATAGAGTATTTTATGGAATTATTGTTGTATTTCTAACGCTCGTATCACTGTGCGTGCTGTATCCGATTATTTATGTAGTATCCTGCTCCTTCTCCACACCAAGGTCTGTTCTGTCCGGTGATGTGATCCTTTTCCCGACAGAGTTTTCGCTGGCAGGCTATCAGGGCGTATTCAAGTACAAGAATGTGTGGATAGGTTTCCGTAATTCCATTTTTTACACTGTTGTGGGAACCGTACTCAATGTAATTGCGACTATTATGACAGCATATCCTCTTTCCAGAGGAGATCTGCCGGGCCGCTCAGTTATCACCAAGATATTCAGCTTTACCATGATCTTCGGCGGTGGTATGATTCCGGGATATCTGCTGCTCAAGAACCTGCATATGCTGAATACTGTATGGTCACAGTTTATACCCGGATTGATCGTAGTATATCACGTTATTATTATGAGAACTTTCTTCCAAAGCTCCATTCCGGGTGAATTGTTGGAAGCGTCCAAGATTGATGGCTGCAGTGATATCAATTATCTGACCAAGGTTGTATTGCCGCTGTCTAAATCCATTATAGCTGTAATCACATTATACCGTATCGTTGGTCACTGGAATGCATATTTTAATGCATTTATGTACCTCTCCAACCGGGATCTGTATCCCTTACAGGTATTCCTGCGTGAAATTCTGATTGCAAGTCAGGTTGATGCTGATTTGCTTACAACCGGTGAAAATGCACCGCCGATTGGCCTTGAGCATGTAGTAAAGTACTCCCTGATCGTGGTGGCAACGGTACCTATGTTGGTCATCTATCCTTTTGTACAAAAGCACTTTGTAAAAGGAGTTATGGTCGGTGCGATTAAAGGTTAGGGGAGAATAAGAAAGGTGAGATAGTAGAGATGGAACGTTTAATAAAAGTGGGTAAAATTATCCCCAAACATTCAACTGAAGTCAAACAATCGAGAATCGGTATCGGCTTTGAAAAGCTGGACAGAGATGTATTCGATCCCAATAAGGCTTATGACAAGGTTGGAGAATTGGGAGTGAAGTGGGTTCGCATCCAGTCCGGATGGGAACGTACGGAAAAAGTAAAAGGTCAGTTTGACTTTACATGGCTGGATGACATTGTAGATAATCTGATCAGCAGGGGACTGAAGCCTTGGATGTGTGTGTGCTACGGTCACGGTCTGTACGATGAGAGAGCAGCCAAGGTATTCGGATCAGTGGGATGTCCTCCTATCCACACACAGGAGCAGAAGGATGCATGGATCCGTTATGTGAAGGAGCTTACAGCTCACTATCAGGGCAGAATCAACTATTACGAAGTCTGGAATGAGCCGGATGGATTGCATTGTTGGAAACATGGCGTATCCGCAGAAGAATACGGAGAATTTGTTGCAGAGACAGCAAAGGCTATCAAAGAGATTGATAAAGATGCTAAGGTAGTAGGCGGAGCTTATGCCAGATTAAATGTACATTACGTTGACACTTCCTTAAGCAAGATGGCAAAATATATTGATGCTGTCAGCTTCCATGAGTATACTGCAGACGAGCAGAAGGTATTCGGTAAAGTCAACGCTATCAGGGCATTATGTAACATCTATAATCCTGATTTGAAGATCATTCAGGGTGAATCCGGTTCCCAGTCCAGAAGTGGCGGCGCCGGAGCACTGAAAGCCGGAGCATGGACTCCCCGCAAGCAGGCAAAACAGCTGCTGCGTCATTCTTTAGTGGATCTGATGTCAGAAGTAGAGTTCATGTCCTATTTTTCCTGTATGGATATGATCGAGGCATTAAGAGGTGACAGAGCAGTCAAGAGCACTTACCTGGATTATGGCTATTTTGGCGTCCTGGGTGCAGAGTTTGATGAGAATGGTTTCTCCATTGGTGAATATGCACCGAAGCCTTCCTACTATGCGCTTCAGAATCTCGCTTCCATATTTGCAGAAGAAGTAGAAAGAGTAGAACTGCCCGTATTATTCAAGAAAGAGGAATCCCAGAGAGTATTCGGCAGCGATGTAGGAGAAAACGACATTACCTTTGGAGGATTCAGAAAGCCGAATGGCTCTACCGCCATGTTCTTCTGGACTCCTACAGACTTGATGACCACAGAATTTGAGTCTACGTTTACTTTGCAGGTTGCAGGCTTAGGAAAAGATGTGAAACTCGTGGATCTGATGGACGGCAACGTATATGAATTGCCCGAGAGTATGGTTGAGACCAGCGAGGAAGGCCATCTGCTTCTTAAGAATGTCCCAATCAAAGATTATCCCATGGCCCTGATCTTCGGGGAATACCTGGTATAGTGAGCCTAGCGGCGGTCCCCGCTTGCGCGGAACCGACATAATGGAACGCCTCCATTGAGACAACAGTCGAGATGGAGGCGTTTGAGATAAGGAAGGAGTATGTTATGGAAAAGCTGATTCAATACTGCACCAAGGCGTCCCACTACGATGGCCCGTTTGGGAAGGAGGTAGGCTGGACTCCCGCAGGAATGGGCTACATAATCAGAACAGACAACAATCACCTGGTAGTTGTCGATGGTGGTTTCGAAGAAGATGCAGAAGATTTTATTGCGCTTCTGGAAGCCAATTCAGCCACTCAGATTCCCGAAGTTGATCTGTGGATCATTACCCATCCTCATGACGATCATTTTACTATATTGTTAGAAATCTGTCGCAGGCCGGAATTGCTAAGCCGCCTGCACATCAAAAAGTTTGTTTATCACTTCCCGGCTGATTTTAAAGACTATAAAGGTGACGGCATCGTTGATGTGTTTCCTCTTATGGAGGAAATTCTGGCTGCCACCGGCGCACAGTACCACCTGCCCAAGGTAGATGAGACACTGGAAGTAGACGGAATGCGTTTTCACTTTCTCTACACGCCCACGGATTGCTCTATCTTAAACAACCTCAATCAGCTGTCTCTGATTTTTACAGTACAGGGAAAGGGCAAGAGGATCATGTTTACAGGTGATGCTTATTATCGCACTGTGCAGATCGTGCTCTGGCGCTATCCCGGTCAGCTGGCTTGTGATATTCTGCAGCTGCCGCACCATGGACTTTGTGATACAGGTAATCTGCTGGAATTTTATAAGCAGGTGAATGCAAACACAGTGCTGATTCCCATCTCTGTTGCCGGCGACCGGACTATGAGGTCTGATATGTATGGCGATAAGCCGGCGGTGAACCGGTTTGCTGAGGAGATTGCGGAGATGGTGTATAAAGCATTTGAGGGGACTGTGGAGATTGATCTGTAACGATTTGGTATCGGTCGGAAATGAATATGGTTTTATGGGGGATGGCATCTGCTTTTAGGAGGGGATGCCATCTTATTTTGCACAAGTTGTGTTAGCTGAGCATTGGAGTGGACACCAAATCACATTAACGAATAGTAACTCGGGAACTTTAATTCGCTGTAGGAAAGCCTTGCAAATTACCAAAAATTCAGCTATAATAACCTATCGGGTTTTGTAGCAGTAAATTGTTTCTTTTGTATGCCTGTGATATCAGGACAGATTGGAGACGGATATGTTTAACTTTAACAATAAGAAGAATAAAAAAGTAGTTTCCGGAGTAATTATAGGAATAGTGATTCTGGCCATGGTGCTTCCTATGCTTTCATATATGTTTTAAAAGGGTGAGCAGCGTAGGCCGACACTGAGATGGCGGTACATGTTTTTTACATAAGAGCATTGTACCATGAGGAGTTAGAATTGAGGAGCAGTATGTTATGAAGAAATGGAACATGGCAGCTGTCCTGTTCAGCATCGTATTGTTTGCGGCAGGATGGGGCAGGAGCGGTCTGGAAGCCCGGGCCGCTTCTGAGGATACCATAAAGACGGGCATCTTCGCAGACAACGTAGAATTGTCCGGAATGACAAAAGAAGAAGCCACGCAGGCTGTCAATGATTATGTAGAAAGCTTAAAAGGCGTGGAAATCACACTTTTGGCAGCAGATGGCAAAGAGGTAGTGACTACCGCCGGTGCACTGGGGATTACCTGGGAGAACCGGGAACTGGTAACCGAGGCATTGGAAATCGGTACCCATGGCAATATCATTGAAAGATATAAGGTGATGAAAGACCTGGAACATGAGAATCTGACATATGATGTAAAGCTTGGATTTGATGTTTCTGCTATCAATGATATTTTGGTAAATCAATGCGCTAAGTATAATCGTGATGCAGTGAACGTATCACTGAAGCGGGAAAACGGTACTTTTCAGGTGGTGCAGGGTCAGACAGGCTACAAGCTGGATGTTGAGACTTCCATCGATCTGGTGTATGATTATCTTACCTCCGAGTGGACAGGGGAAGCAGCGGATATCCAGCTCAATGTTGCAGTGGAGGAACCTAAGGGCAGTGCGGAAGAACTGGCGCAGGTGAAGGACATTCTTGGCAGCTTTACCACCTCCTTCTCCACATCCGGTACTTCCAGAACAGCCAATGTGACCAATGGCTGTAAGCTGGTCAATGGGACGACATTGTATCCCGGCGAAGAATTTTCGACTTACCGGACCGTAGCGCCTTTTTCCCAGGCTAACGGTTATTATATGGCAGGCTCCTATGTCAATGGTAAAGTAGTAGACAGTATCGGCGGCGGTATCTGTCAGGTATCTACCACACTGTATAATGCGGCACTGCTTGCGGAACTGGAGATTACGGAGCGCCACAATCATTCCATGACGGTAAGTTATGTAGATTTGTCTGCTGATGCAGCTATTGCAGAGAGCGCCGGGAAAGATTTTAGATTTGTCAATAATACGGATTCTCCTATTTATATAGAGGGAATTATCAAAAATAAACAGATTACTTTTAATATTTACGGTAAAGAGACCAGAAGCTCGAGCCGTAAGGTGACTTATGTCAGCGAGGTTCTTGACACCATCAATCCTCCGGCAGACCAGATCTATCAGGATGCATCTCAGCCGATAGGCTATTTCCTGAAAGGAGACAGCGCCCACATCGGTTATAAGGCAAAACTATGGAAAGTAGTTACGGAGAACGGTGTGGAGGTCAGCAGAGAACAGGTAAACAGCAGTTCTTATAAAATGACTCCAAGAAGTGCAACAGTAGGCGTGGCTACTTCTGACCCCAATGCTTATAATGAAATTCAGGCAGCAATCGGAACCGGCAGCATCGACCACGTGAAGAATGTAATTGCGCTTTTGACCGCGCAGCCTGCTTCTTCGGATAATGGCGGAGAGGTCATTGAAAACGAGGCTCCGGCCGAGTAAAATATGGAAGTAATAGTAACAGTTCAGGCGTGCCATTCGCCAAGAACCTCCGGTTCTTTGTGCACTTACACACGGGTTGTCTGAACTGTTACGAATAAAATAAAACGGACAGGAATCGGATATGAAAGTTGGCAAAATAACAGGGAATGCTTTGAAGCGTTCTGTTTTAAAACCAATTACATACAGAAGAGAAGAAATCTTAAATGGCGCAGGTGTAGGGACAGACTGCGCCATTTTTGCGGTTCCGGAGGGCTTTAAACAGGCCGCCAATGTACAGGAGGCTGCAGTCGCGGGGAAGGCGGATATGGAGCTTTTGATTGGCAGATGTGTCAACAGTCTGGCAGTGGCCGGAGCGCAGCCCATAGCCGCCATGATAGGATTGCTTTTACCGGAAACGATGGAAGAACCTCAGCTGAAAGCGCTGATGAGCGAGGCACACAGAGTCTGTGCAGATTATCAGATGCAGATAGCGGGCGGACATACTACCGTAAGCAGTGCGGTGAATTGTCCTTTTGCTACGGTGACGGCGCTTGGGCTGGTACCCGAGGAACCGGCAGAGTCAGCAGACAAAGTCGGCGCCGCTCAAAAAGGCGCAGATCAGAAATACTCAGCTCAGAAAGGGCCCATACCCGGTCAGGACATTGTTTTAAGCAAGTGGATCGGTCTGGAAGGTACAGCCCTTCTCGCATCGAAATATACCGACAGCTTACTGACACGTTATCCGGCATATCTGGTAGAGGAAGCAGCCTCTTTTACAAAATACATATCCATCCGGCCGGAAGCAGCAATTGCCTTAAAAGCAGGAGTCCGCTCCATGCATGATGCCTCCGAGGGCGGTATTCTGGCGGCTCTTTGGGAAATGGCAGAGCGTGCAGGAGTAGGCTTGAGCATTGACTTAAAGAAGCTTCCCATCCGCCAGGAAACAGTGGAAGTATGCGAGCATGTAGGGGCTAATCCTTACGAGCTTCGAAGCAGTGGATGTCTGATCATGACTACCGAGGACGGTCAGGGCTTGGTACGTGAGTTGGAAGCAGCTCATATTCCTGCCGGAATCGTTGGCAAGATTA
Organism: Lachnospiraceae bacterium; assembly: GCA_017465845.1. Lineage (GTDB taxonomy): Bacteria > Bacillota > Clostridia > Lachnospirales > Lachnospiraceae > Acetatifactor. Next base: position 15,354 of record JAFTVH010000156.1, read on the forward strand.
CGGACGGAAATGAACGCCTGATTCTGAATGAAGATGAGGTGCGCTACATGGACAGACCGCAGGTAGATGAGGTACACAGATTACTATAGGGTATTATCATAAATTGAGAGATTATCATAAATATGGAGGAAATGACAATGAGAGAAGAATTACTGGCGATTATTGAAAAGAACAGCCGCATCGAGTTAAAGGAATTGGCGGTAATCCTTGGAGTAGAAGAAATAGACGTAGTGAACGAACTGGCAGCAATGGAAGCAGACGGAACCATCTGCGGTTATCACACCCTGATCAACTGGGAGAATACTTCCATTGACAAAGTAACTGCTCTGATCGAGGTACGTGTTACCCCTCAGAGAGGACAGGGATTTGACAATATTGCTGAGCGCATCTACAAATATCCCGAAGTGCGCAGCGTATACCTGATTTCCGGCGGTTATGACCTTCTTGTAACCTTGGAGGGCAAGAGCCTGAAAGAAGTATCCAACTTTGTATCCGATAAGCTGTCCACACTGGATACCGTGCTGAGTACCGCTACTCATTTTATCCTGAAAAAATACAAGGACCACGGTACCGTTCTTGCTAAAAAACCTGTTGATGAAAGAGAGATGATAACCCCATGAGAAATCCAATCGCTGATAAATGTGCAGAAATCAAACCCTCCGGTATCCGCAAATTCTTTGACATCGTAAGCGAGATGAAGGATGCCATTTCACTGGGTGTTGGTGAACCTGATTTTGATACCCCCTGGCATATCAGAGACGAGGGTATCTATTCCCTGGAAAAAGGACGTACCTTCTACACCTCCAATGCAGGTCTGAAGGATCTGAAGATTGAAATCTGTAATTACCTGAAGAGAAAACAGGGCATTACTTATGATTATAACAATGAAGTGCTTGTTACCGTAGGCGGTTCCGAGGCCATTGACATTGCCATGCGTGCCATGATCAATCCCGGTGAGGAAGTGCTGATACCTCAGCCCAGCTATGTTTCCTACGAGCCCTGCGCTATTCTGGCAGATGCTAAGCCGGTCATCATCAACTTAAAGGCTGAAAACGAATTCCGCCTGACCGCCCGGGAACTGAGAGATACTATTACCGATAAGACCAAGCTGCTTGTGCTTCCTTTCCCCAATAACCCTACCGGTGCTATCATGGAGAGAAAGGATCTGGAGGAAATTGCAGAGGTCATCATTGAAAAAGATATTTACGTACTTTCCGATGAAATCTATTCCGAGCTGACCTACAAGGGCGAGCATGTGTCCATTGCAAGCCTGCCCGGTATGCAGGAGAGAACCATCTTAATCAACGGTTTCTCCAAAGCCTATGCAATGACCGGTTGGCGTCTTGGTTATGCCTGCGGTCCAAGTGAGATCATTAAACAGATGACCAAGATTCACCAGTTCGCCATCATGTGCGCTCCCACCACCAGCCAGTATGCTGCGGTAGAAGCCCTGAAGAACGGTGATGAGGACGTCAAGGAAATGCGTACTGCATACAACCAGAGAAGACGCTTCCTGATGAATGCTTTTAAGGAGATGGGGCTGGAGTGCTTCGAGCCTTACGGCGCTTTCTACGTGTTCCCCTGCATCAAGGAATTCGGCATGACAAGTGATGAATTCGCTACCCGGTTCCTGGAAGAGGAAAAGGTGGCCGTTGTTCCCGGGACTGCTTTCGGTGACAGCGGTGAAGGATTCCTGCGAATCTCCTACGCATATTCACTGGAGAATCTGAAGGTGGCTATCGGACGTCTGGAGCGGTTTGTAAATAAACTGCGTGCTGAGCAGAAGAAATAAATGAAAAAGGCAGCCTGTGTTTTGACGTTTTGCATCAATACGCAGGCTGTCAGCTAGTTTGAGAAGGAAGATTATTATGCACATTATTTTACACCAGCCGGAAATTCCGGCAAATACAGGCAACATCGGACGGACTTGCGTGGCTACAGGAACCTCTTTGCATCTGATCGAGCCGCTGGGCTTTCGCCTGAATGAAAAAGAAATCAAGCGTGCGGGCATGGATTACTGGCAGCATCTTGACGTGAACAGATATGTCAATTTCGATGAATTTAAGGAAAAGCATCCCGGTGCCAAAATCTGGATGGCTACCACAAAAGCAAAGCACGTGTACACAGATGTCAGCTTTGGTCCCGATGACTATATCATGTTTGGAAAAGAAAGTGCCGGGATTCTGGAGGAGATTCTGGTGGATTACGAAGAAACATGCATCAGGATTCCCATGCTTCCGACTATCCGCTCTCTGAATCTGTCCAATTCTGTGGCTATTGTCTTATATGAAGCGTTAAGGCAGAATGGTTTTCATGATATGCAGCTGGAAGGAGAACTTCACAGACTGCACTGGAAAGAATAAGCAGGAGAAAATTTATGAATATTCACGAAACGACATTTATCGCCCCCGGTGCTGTCGTTCTGGGAGATGTGACGGCAGCCGAAGACTGCGGCATCTGGTACAATGCCACAGTGCGCGGTGACAGAACCTACATCCGCATCGGAAAGGGCAGCAATATTCAGGATAATTGTGTGGTGCATGGTGATATAGGCTATCCGGTGATCATCGGTGAAAATGTAACCATAGGTCATGGCGCAATCATCCACGGCTGTTCCATAGAAGACAACACCTTGATCGGTATGGGAGCGATCCTCCTAAATGGCTGCCATATCGGCAAAAACTGCATCGTTGGTGCAGGTGCGCTGGTGACTCAGAATACGGTCATTCCGGATAACAGCCTTGTGCTGGGCAGTCCCGGGAAAGTGAAACGGGAAGTGACGGACGAGGAGATCGCTTCTAATCTGGAGAATGCCAGGGTGTATGTGGAGGAAGCAGAGCACGAAAGAATGCTTTACAAAAAACAAAAGTCATGATAATATAAACTCACAAGTTATTAACTCGTAAGATAATAACTTGTGAGTTTATATTGTGATGACTTAATTGTTTGAGGTGCCGGATATGTTTGTTGGAAGAAAAAAGGAAATGTCTAAGCTGACCGAGGCTTATAACAACAATAAGTTTGAAATGGCTGTTATTTACGGCAGAAGGCGTGTGGGGAAGACGAAGCTTATAACGGAGTTTATCAAGGATAAGGAAGCAATCTATTTTTCTGCACTGGAAGTGAGTGATAAGATCAATCTGGCTAATTTAAGCCGCAGTATTATGTCGTATGAAACAGGAAGGAATGTAGGTACTTTTTCTTATGGCAGCTATGCGGATTGTTTCGATGCACTATATGAGATTGCAAAGACCAAAAGGCTGATATTTGTAATAGATGAATACCCCTATCTGGCTGCTTCTTTCAGAGGGATATCTTCTCTTCTTCAGCAATATATCGATTTGAAATGGAAGGAGACCAACATGCTGGTAATCCTCTGTGGATCCTCTATGTCCTTTATGGAGAATCAGGTACTTGGCTATCAGAGTCCGCTGTATGGCAGAAGGACTATGCAATTTAAGATAGAACCGTTGGATTTCTGGGAAAGCAGGCAGTTTCACGAGAATTTTACAGATGAGGAAAAAGCGGTCATTTATGGGATGACAGGAGGAATACCTCAATATTTGGAGCTCATTGATGATAACAAAAGTTTGAAAGAGAATATCATAAAGAATTTTTTTGATAATTCTTCGTATTTATATGACGAGCCAACCAATTTGCTCAAACAAGAATTGCGGGAACCGGCATTGTATAATTCCATCATGACTGCCATCGCTGACGGTGCATCCAGGATTAATGAAATTGCTAATAAGACAGGACTTGATAATCCTGTTTGCAGTAAATATCTGAAATCATTAATGGATTTAGGTATTATAAAAAGAGAAAAACCGGCAATGGAAAAAGATGCCAAGAGAAGCATATATCGATTGGCTGACGGAATGTTTCGCTTCTGGTTTCGTTTTGTTGCACCTAATGTGGATAGGATTAATAAGGATCAGGGAGAGATTGTATACAGAAATATTGAGGCACAGATATCCGATTTTATGGGACAGGTTTTTGAAGAAATCAGTAAGCAATATCTATGGAAACTGAATCTTGCGGGGAATGTTGATTTTGCGACGGCTGAACGATGGTGGGGAACCAATCCTCATTATAAGCGTCAGGAAGAGATTGATATTATTGCCTATGATGATGGAAAAATGATTTTTTGCGAGTGCAAGTGGCGTAATGAGAAGGTAGGTAAAAGCATTCTTGATAATCTGATAGAAAAAGCAGAGATGTTCTATGGAAAGGGAAAGAGTTATATGGTATTTTCCAAGAGTGGGTTCACGGATGAGTGTTTGAAACGACAGGATGAGGATGGGATAAGTTTGATTTCTTTGAATGATATGCTTGGGGTAGTTTCCTGATGTGCGGAATCTTATTGGTTTGTAAAAAATAAGGAGCAGTGAGGTACATATATGAAAAAGAGCAGCAGTGATCTGACAACGGGCAGCGTGGCCAAACAGCTTTTGATGTTTGCGCTGCCCATTCTTCTGGGACAGATTTTCCAGAATCTCTATAACAGTGTAGATGCTATCGTAGTGGGCAGAAGTGTGGGTAAGACGGCACTTGCCGCCGTTTCCGCCAGCACGGATATCACCCATCTGATTGTGGGATTTTTTACGGGGCTTTCCACCGGCGCGGGAATTCTGTTTGCTCGGGCTTTCGGCGGAAAAGATTATGAGAAGCTCCACAATGCAATTCACACCTCTGTTACTTTTTCAGTGATACTTGGATTTATTATGGCGGCAATGGGAGTATTGATCACACCGCTTCTCTTAAAAATCGTGGCGTGCCCTGATGATGTATTGCAGGAAGCCAATGCGTATCTGCGGATTTATTTTGTCGGCATCCTGTTTACGGCTATCTATAATATCGGAGCAGGGGTACTACGCTCTGTGGGTGATTCCGGAAATCCGTTTCTCTATCTGGTCATCGCCAGTGTCGTGAACATTGTAATGGATATATTGTTGGTAGTGGTTTTACCATTTGGTGTGCAGGGCGCTGCCATGGCGACGATTATTTCACAGCTTTTGTCTGTTGTTTTGGTGTTCCGGCGGCTCATGAAGACGGATGACGTCTATCGCCTTTACTTAAAGGATCTTAGCATCGACCGCAAACTCCTGCTGGAGATACTGGATTTAGGCATCCCCGCAGCGATTCAGGCCAGCTTGATTTCCATCTCCAATATGTTTGTCTCACGCTATATCAACAGCTTTGGATCGGATGCTATGGCAGGCATCGGCGCAGCGAAAAAAATTGACAAATTTGTGGGAATGGTGGCTCAGTCCGTGGGTCAGGCCATTGCCACTTTTATTGGTCAGAACTTTGGGGCAAAGCGTCTGGACCGTGCGTTCAAGAGCATCCGTGTGGCAATCATTTTTAACTTTGGTTATATTCTGGTGATTGGTTCCGTTATAATCTTTAATGCAGAGACCTTTGTGCGTATCTTTACCACGGATGAAAGCGCTATCATTTTCGGCGTCGATATGATACATACCATGATGCCTCTTTACTTTATGCAGTCTCTCAATCAGATTTTTGCCAATACCGTCCGAGGCTTTGGAAAATCCAGGGTAGTCATGCTCTGTTCCATCTTCGGCATGATTGTGTGCCGCCAGATTTTTCTTGCCATTTCCATGCACATAGACTGGAATGTGCGGAATATTTATTACGGATATCCTGTTGGCTGGACATGCGCAGCACTTTTTGTGTTCCTGTATTACTTCTTTACGATTCACCGCAAATACAGGAAGCAGGCGAAGTAAAAGACCGGATTTCGATGTTCCTGATTTTCTTTTTGGCAGTTATGCGATATAAAAATTGCGGCAAACGGCATGATGACAGTATCTCCTTCCTAAAGTAGAAAATCATAATTTATACATATGTTTTTATATTTCTTGTAAGCTGAAAAATAATTATAATATTTCTATAAAAAGTCGCTTTAAGAAAGAGAAGGGAAGGTAATCATAATGAAACGGTTATGTAAAATGGGACAGTTTGGTGTGAAAAAATATTTCTTTTTATTGTGTATATTTATTTTATGCTTAAGTTTCTGCGGATGCGGCAATAATAGAAATTCGGAAACAAACAATACGGAAGAAATGCAAAGCAGTGAGGATACTGCCAAAGAATCAAATCTGTGTATAGTAACCTGCGCAAATGAAAAAACAGCTATTTTGTATGATCTGGCTACATATGACGGTGAGAATCTGGATAACAGCGAGGTCTGGAGATTCACCGCCGATGCACCGGAGCTTACCGGTAAAAGCGAGGAAATGTCAAGCGCAAAGTATCGTGAAGGCACCGTCTTCGGAGATGTTGTGATCGTTTCCTGCGGAAACGGTTATGCGGCTATCGTGTCCTATCCTGAGAAAGAGATCCTGTGGCAGGTCTTTAATGCCGGTAAGAATGCGCACTCTATCGAGATCCTTCCCAGCGGTAATATCGTAGTTGTATCGTCAACGGGAGGTACGATCAGACTGTTTGCAGCTTCAGCTATATTGCAGAATGATACAGAAACGGCATCTACTTACAAAGAATATCCCATCAAAGAGGGGCATGGTGTATTGTGGGATCCTGAATATGATGTGCTCTGGACTTTAGGATGGAACGATCTGAAAGCATATTCTGTTGTCGGAGAGGGCATTGATGAAGAACTGCAGCTTCGTGAGGATATGGGTGCTGCAAAATATGGCTTAGAGGGACATGATCTGACTGCCGATTTCCAGGATTCTAAATATCTGTGGGTGTCAGGGATGAAACACATGTACCACGTGAATAAGGAAACAGGAGAAATGTCAACAGATTTCGAACACTCCGATCAGTTGGAGTGGCCGACTATAAGGGGATTCGGCAACGATCCTTATGGAAACTATTACGTTACCATGCCCAGCCACGGAGTAGGAACTTCATGGGAGAATGCAAGCTATGCCAGCTGGAGCACCGACAAGATAAATTTCTATTACCCAAGCGAGGACGGTACTACGCTTGAAAATATAAAATGTAAATCGCAGACCAAGGTATTCTATAAAGTTTTCAGCTTTTATGGAAAATACCAGTAAAAAAAGGAGGACACAGTTATGTATGGTACAAAACTTTGTTTAGCTACAAGCGCTCAGTTTGGAATTTCCGTTGAAGAACAAATATCACTTTTTAAAAAAGTGGGATTTGACGGATTCTTTGTTTACTGGGCAAAAGGAGTGGATATTGCGGCATTTAAGAAAATTGCTGACGAGGAGAATATGATTTTCCAGTCCATACATGCCCCTTTCAGGAAAATGGACCAGATGTGGGAAATGCAAGATGCCGAGGAAGCTGTGGAGGAATTGATTCAATGTCTGCATGACTGTTATGATAATGATATTCCTGTCATGGTCGTGCATGCTTATATTGGTTTTACCAAGCACGAGCCTACACCTTTTGGCCTCAAGAATTTTGAAAAGGTCGTAAAAGAGGCCGAGAAACTTAAAAAAGTAAAAATAGCTTTTGAAAATACGGAAGGGGAAGAATATCTGGCTGCCTTGATGGAGCATTTTGGGTCCAGCGAGCAGGTTGGATTCTGCTGGGATACCGGTCACGAAATGTGCTATAACCATGGAAAAGACATGCTTGCCCTCTATGGTGATAAGCTGATAGCGACTCACCTGAATGATAATCTCGGAATCCGTGATTATGACGGAAAGATTACATATATTGACGACTTACATATGCTGCCTTTTGATGGAATCGCAGATTGGGATGATATTGTCAGAAGACTGAATCAATATGGTTTCAATGATATTCTGACGTTTGAACTGAACACGAAGAGCAAACCGGGAAGACACGAGAATGATGCTTACGACCGGATGGATATTGAGCTATATGTAACAGAGGTATTCAAACGTGCCTGTCGGGTGGCTGCTATGAAGCAGAGAGCATTGTAAGCCGGGGACAGCCGATTTGGAAGGTAAAAAAGTATAATCGGGAGGGAAATTTATGTTTAAATCAGAAATTCTTGTATTATCAGCAGCGTTGCTTATGAGCATGGCTCTGACAGCTTGTGGATCAAAATCTGAATTCCATGATACCATTGTTGGTGCAGACGACGCCGGTTCCACAACCGAAACGACTGCTGCTGTCCGGGATGATACTGCTGAGGATACCAAACTTCACCTGGTTAACGGAGAACATACTTACACCATCATCTATGATAAAGATATGAGTAAAAATGCTGTCTCTGCCTGCAAGGAACTGAATGAGCATCTTGGCGGAAATCTTACAGTAGCCAACGATGAGAAAGAGGCAAGCTTTGGTGAATACGAAATCTTGCTGGGCGCGACCAACCGCCCGGAGTCGACTGAACAGGCGGAAGCTCTTGGGATGTTTGATTACAGTATCACCATTCAGGATGAAAAGCTGGTTGTAGTCGGCGGCAGTGAGGATGCGCTCATCAATGCCATTGCGTGTCTGGTGCGCGGCGATGATCTCGGAGCAGATGGCAGTATTGCCCGGAATTATAGTGCTTATTTTGACGGAGCAGACAACCGTGACGAATATATCGCCAACCCTGATTTATTCCTCTGCAAATGGGCACTCAAATTTGATGTACCGCAGTGGATGAACGATTTTGAGGAGAAGATTGCGGCCTTCGCTGATACGGATGGGCGAATGATGTCTTGCAGTCATCGCGGTGATTCTGTATACTATCCCGAAAATTCAATTGAAGGCATCATCAGCGCTATGAAAATGGGTATCGACATTATTGAAATAGATGTGCATCTTACCAGTGACGGCGTAGCTGTGCTGATGCATGATGCGACCCTCACCGACACCACGGACTGGAAAGAGAAAGCAGGACAGAACGGTCTTCCTACTTCAGATAAAATCTGCGATTGGACCTTCGAACAGATCAGGCAGCTCCGCCTGGTTACAAAATCCGGAGCGCAGAGCGACTATGTGATTCCTACCCTGAAAGAAGCTCTGCAAGTCTGCAACGAGCGCACTACGCTCAGACTCGATAAAGCTGATGAGTGGGACTGGGATACCGATGTTTATCCGCTGGTCAAAGAAACCGGTGCGTGGCGCACCTGTATCGTCAACGAATACGTGAGCCTTGAGAAGCAGAAGGAGATCATGGATACCATCAAGGCTGACAGCGGTAAGGATGCACTGATGTTTTATCGCTATCCCGATTTTAAAAGTGAGACATGGGTATCACTTACGGAATCTTTGCTGGGACAGGGATACCAGCCCATAGGACAGTGGGTAGGCTTTGACAACAGCGGAGAGTGGTATCTGCGGGAATATGAATCGCTGTTAAGCCCGATCAAAGATGATATCCGCATGCTTGCTTTTTCCCATGCTCTGGACGGCGGTAAAGAGGATAGTAAGACATGGGATTATCTTTATGGATATGGCGTGGATATTGTAGTAGCAGATGATGCTTTGAATCTCCAACAGTACATCGCTGAAAATTATGAGGCAACTGAATATTAGAGGCAACAGAATTTAGTTGTAAAAGAAATAGTCCTTGCTGACAAAAGTGTTAGCAAGGGCTTTTTTGGTGGAAAGACAGAAACGTGGAACACCTGTAAATACGCCATTTTTTGCCCCTTTGTCTAATTTTTGAATGTGCACATCAAGAATTGTATCTTGTAATTGTAAGCCTGCTGAAACTATAATTTGGGCAAGACAGAAACCGTAAGATACATAGAAAATTCTGTAAAAGTCTGTGATAGAAAGGAAGATAAATATGAGTCAGACAAGGGCATTAAAAACAAATCATTGTAAGAAAGGATATATCCTCAAACGTCTGAAGGAAAGCTGGCAGTGGTATATATTGCTGCTTCCCGGACTGATCTATCTGCTTATCTTTGATTATGGTCCTATGTATGGACTGCAAATTGCATTTAAGAATTACCGTGCGTCAAGAGGCATCTGGGGAAGTGAGTGGGTAGGGCTCAAGTATTTCCTGCGTTTTTTTAATTATCCTGATTTTTGGAAAATGATCCGCAATACCTTGTCAATCACCTTGTTATCTTTGGCAACGTTCCCTTGTCCCATTATTTTTGCACTGTTTTTAAATGAAATTAAATATGCTAAGTTTAAAAAGACAGTACAGATGATCACTTACATGCCCCACTTTTTGTCAGAGGTTGTTGTATGTTCCCTGGTGATTCTGTTTCTGGACAGAACTACCGGCCCGATTAATAATCTGATTGCATTTTTGGGTGGGGAAAGAGTAGGATTTATGGGAATTGCAGAGGCTTTTCCTGCGATTTACGTATTATCGGGATTGTGGCAGGGTATAGGCTGGAGTTCTATTCTTTACATATCGGCGCTATCTTCTATCTCCATGGAAGAGGTGGAAGCGGCAAGAATTGACGGAGCCAGCAGACTGCAGGTAATGTGGTATGTCAATATTCCCAGCATTATGCCTACTATCGCAATCACCCTGATCATGAAGATGGGTAATCTGATGAGTGTAGGCTATACCAAGATTTTACTGCTCCAGAATGACTTGAATCTTGACACATCCAGTGTCATATCTACATATACCTATGAAATCGGTCTGATCGGAGGACAGTACAGCTACTCGTCGGCAATCGGATTGTTCAATAATATCATCAATATTCTCGTATTGCTGATTGCAAATACAGTAACCAAGAAGCTGACAGATACCAGCCTCTTCTAAAAAAATAAGTGGATTAAAGGAGTTATAATTATGCAAACAACAAAAAGAAAAGCAAAATGGCTCAATTATTCCTGGAGCGATAAATTATTTTTGATTGTGGTTTATACTGTAATTATTTTGATTACTCTGGTATGTCTCTATCCTTTGTATTATACAGTGATTGCCTCTGTATCGGATGCCGGGGATGTATATACAGGAAAAGTAAATTTCCTGCCCAGTCAGTTTACGGTGGAAGCATATACACTGGTATTCCAGAACAAATCCATATGGAGAGGATATGCCAATACCATATTTTATACGGTTGTGGGAACATGCTTTAATCTGTTTCTGACCATTCCCACTGCTTATGCATTGAGCAAAAAGCGTATGTTGGGAAGAAATTTCCTGATGACAATGTTCCTCATTACCATGTATTTCGGCGGAGGAATGATTCCTACGTATATTTTGTTTAAAAATCTGCATCTGGTCAATACGCCGTGGATCATGATCATTAGCGGAGGACTGAGCGTATACAATGTAATTGTGACCAGAACTTATTTCCAGAATAATATACCTGAGACATTATTTGAAGCAGCCAGAATTGACGGAGCAAGTGAGTTCCGTATTTTCTTCCAGCTGGTACTTCCGCTCAGTGCTCCGATTCTTGCAGTAATTACGCTTTATTATGCCGTAGGCCATTGGAGCAGCTATTTTACAGCAATGATTTATATTACCAAATCGGAGCTGCATCCCTTACAGATGGTACTGAGACGTATTTTGATTTTGAATGAAACAGCATATCAGGATGCTATGCAATCAGGAAATGCAGAGATGATTGAAGATGCATTGAGACGGTCACAAATGGCAGTTACGATGAAATACGCACTTGTATTTATTGCCAGCTTCCCGATGCTGGTACTCTATCCTTTCATACAGAAGTATTTTGTGAAGGGAATTATGGTAGGTTCTTTGAAGGGATAGCTGAAAGGTTGTCGAGTGAACTTTATGTTGTATTTTCTGTCTGCCGTGGCGCGCGAATGGCAGACTTGAAAATATAGAAAATTAAGCTTATTATAAGATAAGACAGGAGGAAAAAATGAAGAAAAATGTAAAACACTTTTTGGCTGTTCTGCTTGCCGGAACTATGGTAGCAGGTTGTCTGGCCGGTTGTGGAAACAGTGAGCCAAAGACTGAATCAAGCAAAGAAGGTACTCCGGAAGCATCAGGAAGCTCCGCTCAGGCTGAGGGCACTGTGGATTCCTCTTCGAAAGAAGAACAGAAGGCTCCTATTACAACCGATCCTATTACGATTTCTATCTTAACCACACGTCATGGCAATGCGACCAATGAAGCAAATGATGTATGGATTTTCCGGTATCTGGAATATTGGCTGAATCAGCAGGGGTATAATGTAACAATTGATGTACAGCAGTCAATGGAAGCAGGTGACCAGCTTGCAATCATGCTTGGTACAGACTCTCTTCCGGACTTGATCTGGGGACCTTCACTGAGCACATCAAATGCAGTAATTTACGGTGCTGAAGAAGGCATGCTTTTGGACTGGACTCCTTATCTGAATGAGGAAACCATGCCCAATCTGATGGCTTTATTTGAGGAAGAGCCTGACGCATTGGCTGCAAGTACCTGTATCGATGGTGCAGTTTATTCACTTCCTTACATGGGTGAAAGAACCTATGGTGAAACAAAGCTCTGCTTCTCTATGAATTACCGTGTATATATCGATTCCACATGGATGGAAGAATGTAATGTAGACATGCCTGCTACAATGGACGAGTTCCTGGATATGCTTCGTGCATTCAAGAACAAGAAGTTAGAAGGCGGCGAAGAAGTGATTCCTCTGGTAAGCGTTTCAAACTTCTTAGAGAAGATGATCTGGATTCAGCTTGGTCATTACGGTAATGAAGGTTCTGCTTACGGTACAACCTTTACCATTAAAGACGGTGAAGTTGTATACCCTGCATTTACCGAAGATTATCGTACCTTTATTGAAATCATGAATACCTGTTATACAGAAGGTCTGATTTCCCAGGATTTCTTCACCATGGATTCCACTACCGCACGTGGTCTTATGACTTCAGGTGTGTGTGGTGTTGCATGTGACTGGACACTTAATAATGTTAAAGATTTTCAGAACTATGTAGCACTGGAGCCGTTCGCTATCGGCGATAACGAAGTAGTGATGTCCCTTGACAGTCTATATAGAACGGGTGCTCTTTGGGCAAACGCAGATACAGAGTATCCCGAAGTTCTGGCATTAATGCTGGATTATTTATATAGTCCTGAAGGTTCCATGTACCATTGGTATGGTCCTATGGAGGGACAGGATCCTTTGGGAATGTTAGATGGCTGGTTCCTTGATGAAGAAGGCAATATAACCACTAAGCTGGTGGAAGACGGTACTTACGAAAGCATGGGTCTGTATGCTAAGCAGTATGTATATCCTTACATGTATGTAGGAAATACCAAGGGTGCCGGTCCGTTGGCAAGAGCGCTTGCAGGCGCAGAGCAAAATGCGACTGAGTATACCGTTACGGACGTTGTTACAGGCAAGACCTTAACAGGAGAAAAGAGAAGAGATTATTCTCATGACACTGCTGACGAGCATTGGCGTTTGATCTCCATGGCGACGCAGGAAGACCATATGACAGCGATCAGACTGCCTGGTGTATACATGACTGAGGAGGATTCTACACGTGCTGCAGAATTAAGCAAGGTAATCAGTGACTATGTAAAAGCTGAATCCGCTAAATTCATCACCGGTACAAGACCTATCAGCGAAATCGATGCTTTCTGGGAAGAACTGAAAAAGCTGGATATTGAGGAATATATTGCACTTTATAAGGAAGCATACAGCTCTTATATGGAACAGAAATTTTAATCAGTAATAATATGATCGGCGGGAGGATATATGGAGAGAAGATTGAAATCTATATTGGTATTGGCATTACCATATGCTCTGACAGTGCTTCTGCCGATCATATCTGTTTTGTGTCTTGGCAGTATGGTAATGACCAGTTATCATGAAAAAATTATAACAGATAAGCAGAAAAGTATAGAATTTGCATTTGACAGATTTTTACAGAGAATAGATAATATACAGACTTTGTCATCAATGATCGCGCAAAATGACATAGTGATAGAATATGCTTATGCAAGCTTGCGAAGCTCAAATCATTCATTACAGAAAAATATGGAGATGCGAGATCTGTTAAGCGGATTTCTCATTAACAATGATGTGACTGCCATGTATTTATATGATCCTAGCAACGATAGAATAATAACGACGGATGCTGTATTAAGCAATGCTGCAGATTATTTTAAATATAGGTATTGCAAAGAGGGATATACGGCCCAGGAATGTGTAGAACAGTTGAAAGCCAAGTCGTGGGGCTGTGAATTTAGTTCAAGCATCAATGCAAAGATAGATGATAAATTCATGGAAGTAATTGAGTATAGGATATCGGTGCCTCTTAACCGTATCAACAGGAACCAGCCCCATTTAACACTGGTAATGAAAGCAGAAGATATCTTTGGAGATTTTTATGAGATATTGGATGAGGGCGGTGAATTTTACATATATGATAATAAGGACAGGTTGATTCTGGGTAATGGCAGTCGATATGGCGATGTTACATCTTCTTCGAAGGATTCTGAGTTAAAGCCAATCTATGCAGACGGCGAGAAAATATATCAGATGACATGCTATTCCGATAACAAGCTCTGGAAGGTGCATATCTATATGCCTGACTTGATGAAAAGCGGGAATACAGAGACGATATCACCTTCTGTGTGGCTGTTGATGGCCGTACCTGTTATCGTCAGTCTGGCTTTCTGTATGTATTTTACTTTCAGAAATCACCGGGAGATTCAGGAAGTGCTGCAGTTATTCCGGGGACGGCCCAAGGAAAAGGGTGAGCCGGAAGAGGAAGCAGTCGGCTATAAAGCTATCAGAGAGTATGCGAATCAAATCATTCGGGATAATGATAGGTTCAAGGAACGCATTATAAACTATGAGTCTATACATAAGTATGAGGTACTTGACAGAGTGCTTCGAAACACCTATGAAAACAGAGAAGAAATGGAGCATGCGTTAGAAGGTACCGATTTATGCATTCGCGATGATCAATGTGTAGTTTTATGTATTCGCTATGAAGATAACGGTTACAGAACCTTTGTTACGGAGAACCTTTCTATAAAAGATCTGGTAAAAGAACTGCTTGCGGAGTCTACAGAAAGAAAGTATGAAATATTTGACACTTCGGCAAGAGAGACTATTTGTGTACTGGCAATTGGTGATGATGAGAGTATGGAACTTATCATACGGGATATGATTTCCGGTCTGAATGTTGAGATTGCATATAACTATGGAATCAAAATGAAGATCGGCGTAGGCAATGTGGTGGAGTCCATATACCATATTCATGATTCGTATGCAAAAGCCAAGGAGGTAATCAGATATAGCGAAACCTCTGGAAATAAAGTGCTTTTTTATTTGGAACTGGCACAGTCGGAGGATGTCTATTACTATCCGAGAGAATTTGATGATAAAATCTACAATTATGCTATTGCCGGACGAGCGGAGGAAGCCAAAGCGATTATTCAAAGCTTATATAAAGAAAATTTTGAACAGAGATCCAGAATGCTGTCTGTCAGAGCCATTGAGATATTGAAAAACAGACTCAGGGATTCTCTGATATCTATCTCTGGGAAGTATGATGTCTGCATAGATGATGCAGTAGTACAGCTTGACCGGGAGCAGAATGTAAAAAACTACTTTGATTTTGTATATGATTCCATAGATTTGATCACTGAAGAGATTAAAGATAAGAAGAAATCCCTGCAGAATCATACTGTGGTGAAGATGATGGATTATATTCAGGAGAATTACAGCGATAATGCATTGTCTTTGAAACAAATATCGCTGAAGTTCGGGTTCCATGAAACCTATATCTCGAGGTTGTTCAAAGCGGAGTATGGTGAAAATCTATCCGGTATTATTGAAAAACTGCGAATAGAGAAAGCATGTGAGTTAATTAAGAATACCGACATCAAAATCGGAGATATTGCAGAGAAGGTGGGTTATACTTCTGATTTGAGTTTCCGCAGAGCTTTTAAAAAGGTGACGGGGATGAATCCGGGGGAATATAGGGAGAATTCGTAAGGTTACTGTTCACTCCGCGCCATTTGCAAAGCATCGAAGATGCTTTTGGCTGCAGCCTACGGCGCTTTCCGTCGCTTCGCGACTACCTTTGCTCATAAAATGGCGCTCCCTCCGTCAGCCCAGGCAGGCAAAGCCGCATGCAAGCATGCGCTTTACCTGCCCTGAACTGACGTGTGAACTGTAACTTCGTAAGCTAAATTTTACGACCGGAAATCAAGCGGATATTCGCAATTCGCTTCGCTACTTGCTCATAACCTCATAACCGCTTCGCGGTTTGTCAGGTGGAGTTTGTACTCCACCTGACACAAGTAAGTCCCCTACCCACCGCTTAGCGCTCCACGTGCTTGAAGCGGGGGACTTACTTGATTCGGTTAAATTATATATTTACAGCTCCTCTCAATTATGGGATAATTTATGTAGAAAAACACGTTGCCTAATTCGGTGTTTTTCAAACTTTCTGTTAAACAGCTATTTCATAAACGAGATGAGGAAAAGAAAATGGAGATTTCAAAAATTGTTATTACCGGAGGACCTTGTGCCGGCAAATCAACAGCAATGAGCTGGGTACAGAATGCTTTTACACAACTGGGATATACAGTGCTCTTTGTTCCGGAAACAGCTACTGAATTGATTGGCGGAGGTGTTACTCCCTGGACTTGCGGAACTAACATCGATTATCAAAAATGCCAAATGAAGCTTCAGGTTCAGAAAGAAGAGATTTTCGAGCAGGCAGCTCGTACAATGAACGGTGCGAAAATCTTAATTGTATGTGATAGAGGCGCTCTTGATAATAAGGCTTATATGGATGCGGCAGAATTTGATTCTGTTTTAGATTCCATCGGGTCAAATGAGGTGGAACTTAGGGATAGTTATGATGCGGTATTTCATCTTGTGACAGCTGCGAAAGGTGCTGAGGCATTCTACACAACGGCTAATAATACCGCAAGAACCGAAACAGTAGAGGAGGCAGCGGCATTAGATGATAAGCTCATCGCTGCATGGACGGGACATCCACATTTTAGAGTCATAGACAATACCTCTGATTTTGAAGACAAGATGAAGCGTCTGATAGCTGAAATTTCTTCATTTCTGGGCGAACCGGAACCTTTTGAAATTGAGCGTAAATTCCTCATAGAATATCCTGATATTGATTGGTTGGAAAAGATGCCTAACTGTCAGAGAATTGAAATTATTCAGACATACCTGAAATCTCAGGATGACGATGAGATTCGCGTTCGCCAGCGCGGTATGGATGGTCACTATATTTATTTCCAGACAATCAAGCGTAAGGTCAGCGATATAAAGAGAGTGGAAATTGAACGCAGATTATCCAAGGATGACTACCTCAGACTTCTGATGGATGCGGATACCACTAGGCGACAGATTCGTAAGACTCGCTATTGCCTTACATACGTGAATCAATATTTTGAAATTGATGTATATCCTTTCTGGAATGATAAAGCAATTGCAGAGATAGAGCTAAGCGATGAAAAAGCAGAAATTATATTTCCGGAACAGATTAAGGTGATTAAGGAAGTGACGGATGATGAGCAGTATAAAAATGCTTCTTTAGCGCAAATAAAGGAGTAGTAAGCTGATGAAAAGGGGAAGATGCTTATGAAGAAACGTCGTTATATTTGCATTGCAATCATTATTCTGGCAGCTGCGTGCATTCTGGTGCCGACAGGTATCAGTGTCTATCAGAAAACATTACTGAGAAAGAACTTTGCAGACAACCAAAGGAGAGAGCCATACGCTTTGAACGTGCCTCTGAAAGAAATGGATTTCAATGTTTATGAAAAATATTTTACTACAATAAGCACATTGCTTCTTCACAATTATAACAGGAAAATAGCCCTGCCCTGTGACGTGGATTATTATATTTCCAAGGAGGATTCTAAACCGGTTCTGACGCTGAAGAAAGGGACGGCAGTCTATGTTCTCAATACGGATGAAGAGAATCCTGTCGGATATGGCGTGCAGTGCTGGCCTGATTATGAGAAGGAATGGAGATATGGTTATCAGTTTTTGACAGCAGATTTTACATCCATAGATGGGGAATATCTTTCGATGTATTATGTGAAATCGTCGCAGCTTGAAAAGGTTGCGAAGGCTTTTTACAAGGCAAACACCAAACAATTGCGTAATGATTACCGTTTTTCGACTTCTTACTATGCGGAGAGGGCTACGCAGTATATCGACAGAATATTGTATGATGCCGGTGTGTTTTGCTCTAAACAGCTGGAGGAATAAAAAGCGCTGCAGGTATCAGGAGATGATATCTGCAGCTTTAAATTTTTCTTTATTATTTCTTTGCAGGTACGATCTCCAGCCAATATCCGTCCGGATCTGTAATAAAGTAAATTCCCATTGCCGGATTTTCAAAGCAGATGCATCCCATCTCCTCATGCAGCTTGTGTGCAGCTTCATAATCATCTGTCCGGAAAGCCAGATGGAACTCACACTCGCCCAGGTCATAAGCCTGCGGATGATCTTCCAGCCAGGTCAGCTCCAACTCAAAAGTACTTTCTTCATTTCCCATATAAACAATAATGAAGCCTTTTCCGTTAATGCGGCGTGTTTCGTGAAGTCCCAGAGCTTTTTCATAAAAAGCAATGGATTTGTTCAGGTCTGATACATTATAATTCTCGTGATACATTTCAAATTTCATAAATTACCTCCTTGTATTGCGGATGTTCCTGCAAAAACTGTGTAATGATTTGCGGCTTTTCCCAATAATGCATGGGATATACCTTATCTGCTTTCACCTGATTCAGGAAATAAAGCATTCCCCGATCATAGTCCTTTTCCTGTCTGGGATCCAATACTACAAATGCACAGTCTAATTTTCGCCCATTCAGTTTCCTGCTCAGTGCGTCAATCTGCCTGCGATAATCACGGGTCATCTGCTCATTGTAAGAAGGCTCCTCGCCTTCCCATACCCAGTCATTCAGATCACCGGCATGATAAATCAGTCCTTCATCTTCCTCAATAAGAAATGCAACACCCTGGTCGGTGGAACGATAGGTTGTCAGCTTCTGGCCAAGGCAAAGAGTGTATTCTTTACAGGGTTCTGTACGTAAAGGTGAGGTGCCCTGGGGTGGCGTAATGTCGTCTGACAAAATTGCCTGAATCTTTTCCATCCCCATTTCTTTCAGTATGGAGAAGACAGCGGGATTATAATGGTCATGGTGGTTGTGACTGGTAAGCACAAAAATCGGCTTGGCAACATCCAGCCTGGGCAGAGTCCCCTTTTCATAATCAAATAAATAATAGCACTGCCCGGTTTCTACCAGAAAACTACTGTGATAAATATAGGTTACTTCCATATGTTCCCCTTTGCTTTTGCTATTTGTGCAAGTGTTCCACATAGGGATATTATAGCATTGTATCTATTTTGAGGCAATTCTTTTTGAACGGATAAAATAAGACGGCGGCACACCAAAATGAGCTTTGAAACACCTCGTAAAATAATTTGCATCAGGGAAACCGCATAAGGCTGCTATATTGCCTATGTCGCGTTTCCCTTCTTTTATTAATTTGTAAGCCTCCTCCACCCGGTATATCTTTAAATAATTCATGGGAGTCAGTCCTGTAGTTTCCTTAAACTTGTATTGACACTTGCGCGTACAGGAACGCATAGCGACCTTTTTGGAAAATAGAACAATAAATGTCAAGCCCGCCCCCTCAAGCGCTGATATCGTTGAAGGGTGGGCTAAGGTTTGTGTCAGCAAAATCACAGAATTTTCACATTTTAAACAATATTTGAAAACATTTTCCCAGTATTATGAAATCATACAATAGACTTTGGCGGAGGTTTCGCAGTGAAAATACGGGAAATGTTTAAAAAACATAAGAAAAAAGTAATTATCCTGACAGCGGCGGCTCTGATTCTGGTAATAGGAGTGGGCGCTTTTGTCGTTTTCCGGGTAATGAAAAGTGCCAAAGGAGATGGTTCCTTTAGCATGGGCAGTTTCTGGAACTCAAACGGTATGTCAGGCATGATGAATACCGAAGGCGTAGTGAGCGCTTCCGGTGTGACCAGTGTGGGCATGAACCAGGAGACATTTGAGGTTGAGAATCTGTCGGAAGGGCTTCTGATTGAAGAAGTCTATGTCTCTTCCGGAGAAGAAGTGGCTGAAGGAGATGTGGTGCTCAAGCTATCAGAGGATACGGTAGCGCTGGCCAGAGAAGAACTGGAGGCTGTCTTGAAAGAGGCAGAGCTTGCTTATCGTACCGGTGCAATCGAGTATCAGCAGAATCTGATTACCATCCAATATGACAGAGACCTGGCAGTGTTGGGCGGCGAGCAGGCACAGGAAATCTACAATGAGACGATAGCCTCTTTAAAGGATCAGGTGGACAGCGCCCAGGAAGCTCTTGACGAGACGAAGGAGCAGATTGCAGAATACCAGGCCCTGGTGGAAGGCGACGATTATTACAATACATATAAAGTAGGAGAGTACAAAGCCCTGTATGATGAAAATCTGGAACTGTTACAGAACAAGATGGAGGAATGGGGCATTTCCTGGTCGCAGGTGATCAGCGGCGGAGGCGGCCAGAGCTCTTTTGGCGGAATGTCAAGTGCAGCAGGAAGCAGAAGCGTGGTATCCGGCGGCGAAAATGTGTCCGGCGGTGATGCCATGGGCGGCGCAGATTACGGCCAAGGTGCAGACTCCGGCCAGACTACAGACCCAGGCTATACTAAGGTGCTTACAGCCCTTTACAGTGTTCTGGAACAGAACCTCAAAGATTACGAACAGGCTCAGGCAGATTATGAAGAGGCCTGCTCAGATGCCAGACTGACACTGCAGACCTTGGAACTGGGATTAAGCTCCAAGGAAGAGGCGCTGGCACAGGCAAAAGAACAGTACGAGACACAGATTCTTGAAGCAAAGCTGACGCTGGAGACTTCTCTTGCCGATGCCGAGCGTGCACAAAGCGATTATGAAACTGCTCTTGAAAAAGCAGAATCGGATTTTGAATCTCTGACAGATACTTGGGAAGATGCCAAAGAAAATCTGGAATTGTTTGAAAGCAGTGTAGGAGACGGCTATTACCGTGCTACTGTCAGTGGTACGATCATGAGCGTGATGACAAGAGCGGGGCAGTATCTGACATCCGAGGGTATGATCTTCATGTGCCGCAATACTGAGGAATTGACCGTAACGGTATCGGTGGATCAGGAAGATATTGCCAAGATTGAAGTGGGTGGAACGGCCTATGTACAGTCTTCCGATTATGGCAGCTTTAACGGTACGGTAAGCAGTATCAATCCGGTATCTACTTCCGAAAGCAGAGCCAATGTAACTTATCAGGTAACTGTTTCACTGAGTGGAGACACAGAGACGCTTCCTGCAAACGAAACAGTCACTGTACTCTTTGGACTGGGAGGAAATACCGATGAAAAAGAAAACTAAGCGAATCATCATCATAGCCGCAGCAGCGTGCCTGCTGGTATTTGCGGCATGTTATACGGTTTTTATCGCTCCTCTTCTGGAAAAAGAGAAGTGGGTCTATAAGGAAGCTACGGTAGAAAGAGGTACCCTGACAGTAGGTGTTACAGAAAGCGGCTCCCTGGAATATGGGCTCACCTCAGTGCTTTATGATCTGGATCTGTCTGTAGTAGTCAGCGATGACGATGAAGATGACGAAGATGATGAAGATGACGAGGAGACCGTTCAGAAATATCTGAAAGTAGAAGAAGTGTATGCAGTGGCAGGCCAGCGGATTCAGGCAGGAGATGCGCTGCTTAAGTTTACCGAGGACAGTGTTACCGATGTGCGAAAGCTCCTTAACAGTGCCTTGATCGATGCCAAATCAGACTATAACGAAGCCAAGGCAGAGTATGATCTGGCTGCTTTGGAGGCCAAGACGGATTATGAGACTTTGAAAATAGGTGAAAAATATGCTTCCGATACGTATCAGGCGGCAAACAGCGCGCTTGCAGATGAAATCAGTGCCATGGAAATCCAGTTGACACTGTATAACAATCAGGTGGCTGATTTGGAAGAAGCAGTGGCAGAAGCTGAGGAAGATTATGCGGAGGCACTGGAGACGTATGAGGTCGCCAAAGAGACTATGAGCATTACGGGAACAGACAATGCCGATAATTTCCTGACTATCCAGTCCGGATATCTCAGCGCACAGACTCAGTACCAGAATGCGGAGAATGCTCTTTCTCAGGCAAAACAGAAGCTGGAGCAAAATGCAGAACAGATTGCCTCTCTGACAGAGCAAATTGCTTTATCCAGAGCAAGATACCGGATCGACAGGATGGATGTGCTGGAAACATATCAGGAGAGTGTCCTGGATGGAAAAAATGCGGAGATTACTTATAATGCCCAGCTGGAAAGTCTGGAAGAGGATCTGGCGGAGGCTGAGGAGGACAGACAGAAGCTGGAAGAACAGGTGGAAGCTTTTGAAGCCTTTGTGGGAGAGGACGGCATCCTTTACGCTGACGGCGAGGGAATCGTGACCCAGGTGCAATATGAGGCCGGAGATACTTTACGACAGAACGGTACGGTTTTATCGTATGCGCCGCCAACCGACATGACAATATCTGTAGATATGACCCAGGAAGATGTCGTGGCGCTGCAGGTTGGAGATACGGTTGAAATCGCATTTACTGCGTATGAAGATACCGTTTATGAAGGAACGATTCTTTCCATCGATACCACAGCAACCTCAAGAAACAGTGCTACCATCAGTTATGAGGTAATCATCGGTGTAGAAGGAGATACGACAGCGCTTTACGGCGGTATGACTGCTGATATTACTTTTGTAACGGAAGAAAAAGAGGATGTACTGTATGTTTCCAGAAAAGCAATCGTGGAACAGGATGGCAAGACTTACGTTTATGTAAAGAGCGGTCTGAACGGAAAAGAACTGAGGCAGGTGACAACAGGCATCAGTAACGGTATTTCCATAGAAATCGTGGATGGTCTGGAAGAAGGAGATACGATTTACATTGCAAGTAAGGTGAGCAGCGAGGAAGAGATCGAGGCTCAGGAAGAAAGTGAAGAAGGCAGTGATGACGGTGAGAACGTAGATATGGAGCAGATGTTTGAAAACTTCACGCCCGGCGGCAATGGGCAGTCCGGGAGCTTTATACCGGGAGGTGCGGGCCAGTCCGGTGGCTCTACTCCCGGAGGTAATGGTCAGCCCGGCGGTTTTAACCCGGGACAGATGCCGGGAAATGATTCCACAGGAAGGGGGGCAAGACCTTGAGAAAAGTAATGGAAAAGAAAAGTGCTAAAATCATAATCGCTCTTGTGTGTATCCTTGTCCTGGTGGTAGTGGCTGTGGCACTGGCCGGGAACGATGCTTCAGAAGAGGTTACGTATAGAGAGACTGCAGTAGAATATGGAGAACTGGTAGTAGGTGTCACCGAAAGCGGTTCCGTGGATATCGGTACAGTGGACCAGGTGTTTGAACTGGATATGAGCGCTCTGCAGAGAGCAGAGACTACGGGCAGTTCGGGCAGCAGAACCACAGGAGGTAGCGGCGGTACGGCAGTCAGTGCAGCAGGCAGCACAGTGGACAACAGTGGCTTTGGCGTGGGTATGTCGGGCGGTATGTCAGGTACCATGTCAGGTGGCATGATCGGTTCCGGCATTACCGGCAGTACAGGCAGTAGCACAGGTTCGTCCGGCGGCATAGATATGTTCAGTCAGATCTTCAATATGGCAGGAGGCGGCAGCAGCGCTTCTACCGATACCATCGGTAATCTGACGGTATCAGAGGTATGTGTTTCCGTAGGACAGCAGGTGCAGGAAGGTGATGTTTTGTTCCTGCTTAACGAGGAAACAGTAACCGAACTGAAAGAGGAACTGGAATCCAATGTAGACAAAGCCAAGGCAGATCTGGAGGCAGTATATGCAGACCAGGAAATGTCCAAATTGACGGCGCAGTACACCTATGACAGCAGCGTGGCTTACGGTGAGTATGCCGATACAGAATACAATAACACAATTAAAAGCCTGCAGGATGCAGTGACCGAAAAAGAGGAAGCTTTAGCAGAGGCAAAAGAACTCCTTGCCGGCTATCAGGCTCAGCTGACCCAGGCACAGGCTGATTATGCGGCAGCAGCGCAGGTGCTTAAAAACTGTACCTGGAGTGTGGATAACACAGACAAATGGGACGACACCTGGGGATATGTATCCGGCTATCAGCTGATGATATCTGCCCGGAACAGCGTAGACACGCTGGAACAGAAGGTAGAGCAGCTGGAGCGGAATGTGGAGCAGGCGCAGCAGAATGTGGATACCTGTACCACTTCCTTAAGCCAGGCAAAACGCTCTTTAGAGTCCGGTAAGCTTAATGCGCAGCAGACTTTGGAACTGAGACAGCTGGCATACGATACCGCACAGGAGACTTACGATATTGCCCAGGCATACTTGGAGGATACTGCAGCATCTCAGGAAGAGGTTTATGCTGAGGCTCAGGAAAAATGGGACGAATTCAGTTCCCACATCGATGGAAATGCAGTGCGTGCCAAATATAACGGTGTCATCACCAGTGTCAATCTGGAGGTCGGCGATAGTATCGGTACTAACGATACCCTTGTAACCCTCTATGATACGGACAGTGTGGAGATGACCATCACTGTGGACGAAGACGATATGACAGATGTTGCAGTCGGAACAGAAGCCAAGATTTCTCTCACTGCTTATCCTGATACTATTTTCCGGGCCAGTGTCAGTGAAATATCCGATGCTTCCACCGATTCCGGCGGAAACGTGACTTATGAAGTAACGGTAATCCTTTCAGGCGATGTGTCCGGTCTGTTCCAGGGTATGACAGGAGATGTGACTCTGATTACCCGCCGGACAGAAGATGTACTTTACGTATCTAATCGTGCGATTATCAGGGAAGGGACTGATTCTTACGTAAAGATTAAGGATGCCTCCGGTAACATCGTAAAACAGAAGGTGACCACAGGATTCTCCGATGGTGAAAATGCAGAAATTATAGAAGGGCTTTCAGAAGGTGACGTAGTGCTGATTGAAAGTAAGGTGAACAAATCATGAGACTATCGGAAATCTTTAGACTGGTATACCTGAATCTGATACAAAATAAATTTAAAGTAATTTTAACTTCCATCGGTATTGTTGTGGGTTCTGCCACCATCATGCTGGTTATCGCCATCGGTACCGGCGGTCGTGAGGAGGTTGCGGAACAATTCAAGAACCTGAATGCGGGAGCCATTGATATTTCCTATGAGGGCGGATCCGCCTTTGGTGGAATATCTATAGGCGGTATGTCCGGCGGTTCTAACGGAGGCAGCTCTTCCGGTGGCTCTACAGGGCGCAGCCAGGGCGGCAGCAGAGGCGGAAGTTCTTCAGGCTTTTCCATGCCGGATATTGCACAGGCATCAGGCGGCTTTAGCGGAGGTGGCATGAGCGGCGGCTTCGGTGGAGGCGGTTTCGGCGGCGGTATGGGCGGCTTTAATATCGGCAACTTGTTCGATATGTTTGGCGGCGCAGATGATCGAATCAATCAGGAAGCCGTTACACTCACCACTGATGATATGGAAGATCTGGAGGTATTCGTACCCGGCATTTTAGATGCTACCATATCCTATTCCACAAGTGCTTCTGTAGAAGGAGGTGAACTGGATTCCGCGTCTTATTATACGGTTGCAGGCGTCATGGACAATTACGCCGAGCTCAGCAACCTGGAGATGTCTATCGGAGATTTCCTGACAGAGGAAGAAAACGAAAACAAAGAAAAAGTCTGCGTGCTGGGTATCACCGCCGCCAAGGAAATCTTCGGAAGCGCATACGATGCATACGACCAGGTGGTTTATATTGATGACAGACCTTATCTGGTAACAGGTGTGCTGTCCGAGATGGGAACCGTAGCATCCGGCATCAGCCCTGATACTGCGATCTTCATTCCTTACGAAACCGGTATCAAATACATTACCGGTACCTCCGTCAGCCCTACGATTACCGTCATCGCTGAAGATGTGAATCAGGTAGACCGGATCAGCAGTAACGTGGAAACTGTACTGGCTGACAGCTATCCCAACACAGAGTTCACCATTTCCGATGCCGGAAGCAAGATGGATGCAGCATCTGCTTCCAATGACACCCTGACATTGCTTTTGATTTCCATGTCAGTCATTGTCTTTATCGTAGGCGGTATCGGCATTATGAACGTTCTGTTCGTATCCGTAAAAGAGCGTACCAATGAAATCGGTATCCTGAAAGCATTGGGCTGTTCCAGACGTGATATTTTGCTTGAGTTTTTGCTGGAGGCCAGCTGCATCAGCCTTATCGGTGCAGTCATCGGAGTCCTGTTGGCACTGGGCATCACACCTATCGTAGAGCTCTTCTCCATCAGAGTGGAGCTGTCAGCCAGCGGTGCGGTACTGTCCCTGCTGTTCGGCGTAGTGACCGGCAGCCTGTTCGGATTCTACCCGGCATACAAGGCGTCCCGACTGATTCCGGTAGTGGCGCTGAATCAGGAATAATATTTTGAGGAAGATGGATATGAAGAAGAAAACGAAAATGCAGACTGAAAATAAAGCAGAGGCTTCCAATACAAAAGCGGTCTGGGATGCCGCCGACGAAAACTCTATGATTATAGAGCAGGAGCGGCAGGCCAGGGCAAGAAAGAAAAAGAAGCACCGCGTAAAGAAACGGGTGGCTTTGTGCCTGGTAGTGGTACTGATCGTGGGCGGTATCTGGTATGCGGGCTGGGGCAGGAATCTGCTTGATACGCAGGAAGAAAACACCGTGACCATCCAAGTGGGTGCAGGACAGACGGTGATTTATGCATCATTGGATGCTGTGAGAGGGAATGAGATTACTTATGCGGTTGCACGGGAAATGAGCAGCGGGCAGGAGAATGCCGCAAATGAGGGAACTGCCGGAAATCGAGGAGCCGCGGATGGGCAGGAACGCACCGGAATGCAGGGAACGGCCGGAACCCAGGGAGCTTCAGGAACCCAGGGAGCCGATGATGCTCAGGGAACACAAGGTCAGAATGGCTTCAAGGGCAGAGGTGAATCAGGAGAAGGATTTGGCCGGCGTGGCGCTGGCGGAGAAATGCCAGATGGTATGAGTTTACTGAACGGCATGAGCTTGCCAGATGGAATGTCTTTGCCGGACGGTATGACGATGCCAGGTACTACCACAGCAGGATCAAGTTCCACTACTTTTACTTATAATGATGTAACTTATCAACTGACGGAAGAAAGCGTCACCACACAAATACCCGTAGGCACAGATGTAACGACCAGGCTGGGAACCGTAACGACATTTTCCCGCCTTGCAGCAGGTGACCTGGTAGCGCTGGTGGTACAGGAAGTAGACGGGCAGCAGGTCATCATGTCCGTATATATCATAGGATAGGAGGTGCCGCAATGATTACCATGAAAAATATCAACAAAGGATATATGTTGGGTGAAGAAAAGCTTCCCATATTGAAGGATATAAACTTCCATGTAGATAAAGGAGAATTTGTGGCAATCCTGGGGCCTTCCGGTTCCGGTAAGACTACGCTGATGAACATCATCGGCTGTATGGACGTAATGGACAGCGGTGAGTATTACCTGGACCAGATGGCAATCCATGAGACAGACGAAGAAGATCTGACGGAGGTACGCAACAGTAAGATCGGGTTTATTTTCCAGAACTATCAGCTGATTTCCACTTACAACGTCATGCAGAATATCGTGATGCCTCTGCTGATGCGAGGAATGAACTACAAAGAGGCACAGGAGCAGTGCATGGAAACGATTCGCCTCCTGGGGCTTGACCATCGTATCGGACACCGTCCCAGCGAGCTTTCCGGCGGACAGAAGCAGCGTGTATCCATTGCACGTGCCTTGGTAGGAAAACCTGCCATTCTGCTGGCCGATGAGCCCACCGGTGCACTTGACCAGAACAGCGGTAAGGACGTGCTGAAGCTGTTCGGGGAATTGAATGAGATGGGCAATACGATTGTTATGATTACACACGATCTGAATGTGGCGAAATGCGCTAAGAGAATTGTGCGGATCGTGGATGGACAGTTGTATGAGTAAATTTGTCGGAAGGTAAACTTAATAATGACTTATGGATATTTCTATAAGGAACATTTCATTGGCAGCAGTATGCTGTAGCATCATGATGCTAAAGGCGGTAACACCAATCTAAAGAGGTGCTTGCCGCTTTTATTATGGGCTTTAGCCTGCCCGGCATGATTTTTGCGGGTTCTTTCTGAACTTTGGGAGTACATGAAGATAAATTACATTTTAAAGCGATGCCAGCGGATAAAAACTCTACTTTCTCCAGTTTTATCCGTCGAAAACGCCCTCTTTAGAACGATGCCAACGGATAAAAACTCTGCTTTCTCCAGTTTTATCCGTCGAAAACGCCCTCTTTAGAACGATGCCAACGGATAAAAACGCTATTCTTCCCAGTTTCATCCGACGAAAAACGCCATTTTAAAGCAACACTAACGGATAAAAACTCTATTTTTCTCAGTTTCATCCGACGAAAATCACCATTTTGCAACGATGTCAACGGATAAAAACTTCTTTTTTTCTAGTTTTATCCGCTGAAAATGCCCAAATTATAGCGAGGTCATCGGATAAAAATATCATTTTTCCAGTTTCTGTCTGCTTCAAGACTTTATTCAACTCACAAATCGATGTCCCGTATATACCCATAGTCAAGAAAGAACCCAAAAAGCATGTATATGTCCCAAAGGTATGTCTCCAAGTGTATTGAAATGTTCTGCAGCATCTCTTTAAGTAGCTTAACCGATTGACATTACGTGCGAACTGCAATAAGCAATAGATAATTGCGCAAATGTAAAGTACTGTAACTTGCTCAAGCCCGGCATAAACAGTATAATAAGTATAAAAAAGAGGGTGTGATGATGAACAAAGCAAAGGATAATAACCGCAACATTGTAAATGCCGTTCTTAGAGTAAGACAGGATAATAATCTTTCACAGGAAGAATTTGCTGAAAAAGTTGGAGTTACAAGGCAGGCTGTATCAAGGTGGGAGATGGGCATTTCGGTGCCAAGTATAAACACACTTATTTTGATCAGTGAGATCTTTAATGTTTCTATTGATGCAATGGTGAAAAGCAAGGGAAATATTGACGAAAAAATTTCATTGGATTCTCAAAGAGAAAGGTCAAAATTTAATAAGGGGATTGCACTTATTGTTGCTGGTTTCTTAGGAATGATATGCTTGCCTTTTCTTGCAGAATGGGAGCAGGCTAAAAATATGGAAATTTTCAAAACCGCCTATGAGCATTCATACAATTATATTTTAGAATATCCACTATACATTATATTAGTGTCGGCTTTAGCTCTTATTGGCTTGGGAGTATATTTCACCCATGCATCTGAGGACAGATTTGATAATGCGGAAGGCTAATGCTGAAAGCCTGATGGCGCGCTTTATGGGAGCGAAAATAAAATAGTGGTGCTATGCTCTGCAAAATAGAAGGAGCTTTACCTCAGTGTGAAGCTCCTTCTGTCTGAGTATAATGGTCGGACAGCATATCGTCCAATGCATCAACAAACTTTGAGATATCTGCTTCATGCAGTGTGTCATACATGCCCAACATAGTTTCCGCAGAAACAGCCTGCAAGATGTATTGAAAGCGGCAATTTTTTAACCAGGAATAATATGCAAGTGACCAGCCCAGCCAGTATTCTGGGGATTTGTCCAGATACATTGCATCGGGCTCTTCGATATCAGTTCCTGTAATTTCCCAAATGACTTCTCTTACCAGCTCACAGCCTGTTTTACCTGCAATATAGGAGGGATTACCTGTCTCAAACTGGGTACATACGTCGGAGGCAAGAAACATTTGAAAATAAGCATCAATATCGAATTCACAGGTGTTGACTGCGAAATCTACCATATGTCCCAGGTTTTTCTGGGCGTGATATAAATAAGATTCATCGTAAGCGTGCATCGTCCTGTTTCATCTCCTCTCGAATAATATCAATTATGAATAACTCGTCGGCAGAAAGAGTGGAGCGTTTTGTCATACGGTATTCTCTTCTGGCGGCAACATCCCTTTCTTTTTTCTTTACATAATAAACAGAGGCACCGGCAGTGGAATAAGAGACAAATTTTATGTTTTCAAATGCTTTTTCAGAAACCAGAACAATCTGTTCTCCTAATTTGCCTAACCGCATTGCTTCTGCTAATTGTTTGTAAGAAATGGTACCGGATACAAAATCCTGGGCGAAAGAAAAGTAGGAATCATCTGCCCGGTATCCGACAATCACATCATACGGAGAAGTGTCAATCAAAAAGTTTTCGGCAAGATATCTCTTGGCAAGTTCGGAGATTGTACTGTTTTCCCAATAGGTTCTGTTCTTTGCTAAGATGGCGAGCCAATTTAGGATATTGTATTGGCTGGAATTAAGATACAAAATATTCAGTCCTTCCAAATCAAACACATATTTATTGGCAAAACCGTCTTTATTATGGGAGCATGCCCATTCTTTCGCGAGTTCTTCATTTTCCGTACAATAAAAGCCCCGCCCATAATCGTTATTTTTCTTCCCTAAACCGTAGGTCGGGTGCTCGATGATATTTTCACTGCCATGATATAGTATCATAATCTTACCTCTTAGGTTGATATGTTTGAAGGTTGTAAATATATTATACACATATGAGCGTAGATTGCCAACGAATATTTTATATATCGGCTTTTAGCAAGTGAATCAGCCGTGTGTAATACAGTTATTTTTCGTAAAAAATCCCTACAGGAAAGTAAAAATCCCCCATTTAACGTAAAGCAGAATATTTTTATAATATTTGCAAAAGACAAATCAGGGCGGAGTCAGCCCCAAAAGGAGGACTATATGGGAGATTTATACAGCAAGAACACAGCAAACTATCCAAGACTATTCACAGATAAATTTTTTGTAGACTACAAGAACACTGCTGCCTACAACGGCTTTATCGACACAGCCATCCGCTACATTGAAGATTTCCAGCTTCTGAGAACCGATTTATGGGCGCGTTTCGTGCAGCAGTTCAAACAGGAGGACGCCGACTATGAGGGCGGCTGGCGCGGCGAATACTGGGGCAAAATGATGCGCGGAGCATGCTTCACTTATTCTTACACCCAAAATCCCCGGCTTTATAAGGTACTGACCGATACGGTACTGGATATGATGGAAGCTCAGGAAGAGAACGGAAGAATCAGCAGCTATGGCGCGTATCATGAGTTCTGGGCATGGGATATCTGGGCCAGAAAGTATGTGCTCCTCGGAATGCAGTATTTTCTGGAAATCTGTACCGATGAAGAACTGACTAAGAAAATCATTAAGAGCATGTGCGGTCAGGTGGACTACATCATGACCAAAATCGGAGACCCCCAGGAGGGCAAGAAGCTGATCACCACGGCGACCTGCAACTGGAGAGGCCTGAATTCATCTTCTCTGCTGGAACCCATGGTAAGACTGTATTCTCTCACCAAAGAGCAGAAATACCTTGATTTTGCTACATATATTGTAAACTGCGGCGGTACAGAAGTTATCAACATCTTTGATCTGGCATACGAGGACAAATTTTATCCATATCAGTATCCTATCACCAAAGCATACGAGATGATGTCCTGCTTTGAAGGACTTCTGGAATATTACAGAGTCACGGGAATCGAGAAGCACAAAGTGAGCGTCATCAATTTTGCCAATAAGATATTGGAAAGTGACTTTACAATTATCGGAAGCTGCGGATGTACCCACGAGCTGTTCGACCATTCCACAGTAAGACAGGCCAATACCACAAATGGCGCGATTGCCCAGGAGACATGTGTAACAGTTACCTTGATGAAGTTCTTCTACCAGCTGACTCTTTTAACCGGTGATGTGAGATATTCAGATGCTTTTGAAACATCCCTGTATAACGCGTTTTTAGGTGCTGTCAATACAGATAAAGTAATCGAACCCACCATCAAACAGAATCATCCTGACTGGAGTATCGAGCCCCTGCCCTTTGACAGCTACAGCCCACTGACAGCCGGAACAAGAGGAAACGGTATCGGTGGCTTAAAGCTGATGTCCGACAATCATTATTATGGCTGCTGTGCCTGCATCGGCGCAGCCGGAACCGGTTTGATTTCCAAGATGGCACTGCTGACTTCGGGGAAAGGCTTTGTCATGAACCTGTTTATCGATGGCAGTATGAAAACCACAACGCAAAGCGGCAGCGAAGTCACATTCCATACTCACACGGGTTATCCTGTAGACGGTAATGTTAAAATTACAGTAGAACTTCAAAAAAAGGAACGCTTTGAACTGCTGATCAGAAACCCTCAGTGGAGCAAGAACACCAAGCTGTTTATTAATGGCGTGGAACAAAAAGTTGAGAGCGGTTATCTGGCTGTGGACAGAGAGTGGTCAGATGGGGATGTTATTGAACTGGAGCTTGATATGAGGACACAGGCAATCTATCCTATTCCATATGGTCATGAAATCATCATGAATAAAGTAGTATGGAAGATTAATTACATGGTGCCTACCTATGATGAAGAGGACCCTATTGCCAAGAACCACATTGCTTTGCGGAGAGGCCCTGTGATTCTGGCTCAGGAAAACAGGCTTGGTTACAGTGTAGATGATCCTGTTAAAGTGCTTGTCGATGAGGATGGTTATGTGGATGTGACCATGCCGGAGAAAGAGATTGCGCCTTATGAACATATTCTGGAGGTGGAAGTACCTCTTGCAGATGGCCGTAAAATGCATGTAACAGACTATGCATCTGCAGGAAAGCTTTGGACGGAGGAGAGTAAGATGGCGGCCTGGATGCTGACGGAATAAATGTATGTAAGGGCTGGGAGCCGATGCATGGTTTCCGGCCCCTTTTTCAGTCCGTAGCTGATGTGGCAACTGGATTGACAAATTTTTTAAAAAAGTACTTGCATTTTTTAATAACCTGTTATATAATAGTCCTTGCGTTGTGAGAGATACAACATTATGCGCCTCTAGCTCAGTTGGTAGAGCACCTGACTCTTAATCAGGGTGTCCAGGGTTCGAGCCCCTGGAGGCGCATGCAAGTTCCTGGGATTGCTGATTGAGCGGTTTTGGGACTTACAATATAAGCGCCTCTAGCTCAGTTGGTAGAGCACCTGACTCTTAATCAGGGTGTCCAGGGTTCGAGCCCCTGGAGGCGCATCGAAGTCTCAGGATTCGCCGAAAGAGCGGGTTTTGGGGCTTTTTTTTGACGCTGGAAATGGTAATGATTTGGGAGGCAAGTATGATTTTTGATACACATGCACATTATGATGACGAAGCATTTGACGAAGATAGAGAACAGCTGTTGGCGAGTCTGAAAGAGCAGGGAATCGGCCGGGTGGTTAATATCGGGTCCAGCATGAAGGCTTGTGCCGGAACCATAGAGCTGATGGACAGATATCCTTTTGTTTATGGTGCGTTGGGGGTTCATCCCAGCGACTCGGGTGAGTTGACGGAAAGTGACCTGGAGTGGCTGAAGGTACAGTGTGCCCACCCAAAGTGTCTTGCAGTGGGAGAAATTGGCCTGGATTATTACTGGGAAGAGCCGGAACATGAGATTCAGCAGAAGTGGTTTCACAGGCAGCTGCAGATTGCCAGAGAGGTGAAGCTTCCTGTGGTCATCCATTCCCGAGAGGCAGCTAAAGATACCATTGATATCATGAAAGAAGAAAGAGCAGAAGAAATCGGCGGTGTGATACACTGTTATTCTTATTCGAAAGAAACTGCTAAAATATTTCTGGATATGGGCTTTTATATTGGCGTTGGCGGAGTCCTTACGTTTAAGAACGGCAGGAGACTGAAAGAGACAGTAGAGTATGTTCCGATGGACAGGATCGTGTTAGAGACAGACAGCCCTTATCTGGCACCGGTGCCTTTTCGCGGAAAACGCAACAGTTCCCTGAATCTGCCTTATGTGGTACAGGAACTGGCGCAAATTAAGGGCCTGGATGTGCAGGAAGTAGAGCGGATTACCTGGGAGAATGCCTGCAGACTTTATCGGATGCAGGAGAGATAGACGGATTTGATTAGTAGGAGATGAAAAGATGCTGTTTTCCAATAAAGACCTTCGCAAATTGATTATACCGCTGGTTTTAGAGCAGACTTTGGCTATAACAGTGGGAATGGCTGATACCATGATGATTTCGTCTGTAGGCGAAGCAGCAGTGTCCGGCGTGTCTTTGGTGGATATGCTCAATAACCTGATTATCAGCGTACTGGCAGCGCTGGCTACCGGCGGTGCCGTAGTGACATCCCAGTATATCGGGGCAGGGAAGAAAGAAGAAGCCTGCAGATCCGCAAGACAGTTGATTTATACGGCAGGGCTGATTACCATAGGTATTTCTTTGCTGGTCATTCTGGCGAATCGTCCGATTTTAAAATTGTTTTTCGGGAAAATTGAAGCGGATGTAATGCAAAATGCAGTGATTTATCTGGTCATATCGGCATTTTCCTTTCCTTTTCTGGCGGTGTATAATTCCTGCGCGGCACTTTTCAGGTCTATGGGTAATTCTCAGATTACATTGAAAGTGTCGGTCCTGATGAATATCATTAATATTGCCGGGAATGCCGTCTGCATTTTCGGTCTGCATATGGGTGTGGCCGGTGTGGCGATTCCCTCTCTGGTATCCAGGGCAGTTGCCGGAATCATCCTGTATTTTCTTTTGAAAAATCCAAATAATATGATTCATCTGGTAAAGGAACGTTTTCATTTTGAGCCGCAGATCGTTAAGAGGATATTGTATATCGGCATTCCCAGCGGCATTGAAAACGGAATCTTTCAGCTGGGCCGCGTGCTGGTAGTGAGCATCATTGCCGGTTTTGGCACGGTGCAGATAGCCGCAAACGGTGTGGCTAACAGTCTGGACAGCATGGGCTGTATCGTGGGACAGGCAATCAGTCTTGCCATGATTACGGTGGTGGGACGTTGTGTCGGAGCGGGTGACGCCGGACAGGTCAGGTATTATACGAAAAAGCTCCTTGCCATTGCGTATCTGAGTACGGCTGTTGTCAATAGTATTATTCTGTTGTCGCTGCGTGGAATTCTATCTCTGTACGGACTGGGGCAGGAGGCTACGGAGCTTTCTTACATTCTGGTTATGATTCATAATGGCATGGCTATTTTCCTGTGGCCGGCATCTTTTGTGCTGCCTAACATGCTGCGGGCTTGTAACGATGTGAAGTTTACGATGATAATCGCGATTTTTTCCATGTTTACGTTCCGTATCGGATTCAGCTATCTTTTTGGTGTTCAGATGGATATGGGGGCTATCGGTGTATGGATTGCTATGGTGTTGGACTGGATCTTCAGAGTGTGCTGCTTTGTGGGAAGATATGCTAAGGGCGGCTGGAAGAGACAGACGGGGCTGGCATAGGGGCTGGTACAGAGACAGGTATAAAAATAAAGAATTTTTTGACAAAATAATATAGGTGCTTTTGGAAATACTGTATCGTGAGATGGCAAAAACAAGATATCTGTTTATTGAAAAAATCATGACAGTATAACGGAGGCATGGTCTTATGATTTGGAAAAAAATATTTGCAGCTACGGCAGCAGGAGCACTGTTGTTTTCCTTAGCCGGGTTCGCATGGGATTGGCAGGCGGACCTGGAGGCTGTTCAAGGTACAGCAGGGAAAACAAGTACACAAAATAAGTCGCAATTAAGTACCGCGCAGAACAAGGTGGAAGAGGCGATGGATAAGCTTGCCCGGGCTGAGAGTGCGCATTCTGTGCTGACGATGGATATGGAAGTGGAGGCTTTTAGGCTGAAGCTTAATGCCAATGCAGTCATGGATATGGTGTCGTTTCAATCACCTGTTAAGGTTCGGTCCGATGTCAGTCTGGATTTGGGAATTTTGGGGGATACACAATTGGAGTTCTATGCAACACGGCAGGGGAATGGGTATCAATTGTATATAAAAAATGAAGATGGATGGAAGCAACAGGAAGCAGCAGCCTCAGAGATTTATAAATATAATGGACAACAGATGATGCAGACATTTCTGGAGCAGATAGATGATATTCAGGAGGTAGGAACGGAAACACTTGATTCCGGAACTGCTTACAAATATACGGGTGTCATCCATAGTGATGGACTACAGGCTATTCTGCTGGATACCGGAAGTCTGGAAGTGGTTGCCGAGTTGTTTCAAAACAGTATGTTAAAGTCTTTCGGTTCGCTTCTGGAACAGGAGGATAAAATCAGTGCCCTTATGAAGAAAGCCGAAGATATGGAAGTCGTGATATGGATTGACGCAAGAACCGGTTATCCGGTGAAAGGAACCATGGACATTACAGAAATGCTAAGTGACGGATATAAGCAGCTTTATCAAACGGTTGTGGGCGGCAAGAGTAAAAGCAAGGGCATCTTGTCTCAGATAAAGATTGAGAAGACTGAAATTGTGATTGAGTGCGGGGAGTTTAATTGTGCGGAGGAGATTGTGATACCGAAGGCGGGTAACAGTTCAGACGGGGTCTGAACTGTTACGTAGATGCACACAAAATGCGCTAAAAGCGCATTTTGGCGCACGCAAGTCTTGCAAAATCGCACTGAAGTGCGATTTTGACTGCGCGGTGCCGGCTGTCTGAACTGTTAC
>JAFTVH010000157.1 GCA_017465845.1 Lachnospiraceae bacterium
GATAACGTTTAAGCCGGACGGAGAAGAACCGGTTGATTTCTATGTTTTAGAGCAAACCAGAATCAGTGGATTCAACTATATTCTGGTGACTGATTGCGAAGAGGGCGATGGAGAAGCACTGATTTTGAAAGACATGTCAGGTGATGGTGACGCAGAAAGCATCTTCACCATTGTAGAAGATGATGCAGAACTGGAAGCAGTAGCAGGCGTGTTTGAGAACATGCTGGAAGATGTGGATTTAGTATAACGGGACTGGCTGCTGTGAAGTGAAGCTCTACGGTTATTGTAGAGAATGTGGAGGTAATTTGATTGAAGAAAAAAGAGAATAATTGCGGTTCCAAGTTGAAAATTATCCCTTTGGGAGGACTGGAACAGATTGGAATGAACATTACTGCCTTCGAGTATGAGGACAGTATTATTGTGGTGGACTGCGGTCTGTCTTTCCCTGCTGATGACATGCTGGGAATCGACCTTGTCATCCCGGACACCACTTATCTGGAAAATAATATTGATAAAGTAAAGGGATTCATGATCACCCATGGTCATGAAGACCACATCGGTGCTCTGCCTTATGTACTGCGCAAGATCAACGTGCCTGTATATGCTACCCGTCTGACCATGGGCATTATCGAGAACAAGTTAAAAGAGCACAACCTGACGGGCACCACCAAGCGTAAAGTAGTAAAATTCGGACAGTCCATTAATTTGGGACAGTTCCGTATCGAATATATTAAGACAAATCACAGTATCGTAGATGCAGCGGCACTGGCCATCTATTCACCGGCGGGTATCGTAGTGCATACGGGAGACTTTAAAGTAGACTATACACCGGTATTCGGAGATGCCATCGACCTGCAGCGTTTTGCAGAGCTGGGCAAGAAGGGCGTACTGGCCCTGATGTGCGACTCCACCAATGCGGAGAGACCCGGTTTCACACCTTCCGAGAAGACCGTAGGAAAGACTTTCGATAATCTTTTCGAGGAGCATAAAAATACAAGAATCTTTGTTGCGACTTTTGCTTCCAATGTGGACAGAGTACAGCAGATCATCAATACAGCTTACAAGTTTGGCCGTAAAGTAGCTGTGGAAGGCCGCAGCATGGTCAATATCATCGATACTGCCATGAATCTGGAATGCATCAGTATTCCGGAAAATACGCTGGTAGATTTGGATCAGATGAAGAACTATCCTCCCGAGCAGCAGGTTATTATCACTACCGGAAGCCAGGGAGAAAGTATGGCTGCTTTGAGTCGTATGGCCAATAATGTACACCGTAAGATTACAATCGGCCCAGGGGACACTGTTATCTTCTCCTCCAGCCCGATTCCCGGCAATGAGAAGTCGGTTACCAAGATTATTAACGAACTCCTTCGAAAGGGTGCAGATGTTATTTTCCAGGATGCTCACGTATCAGGGCATGCCTGCCAGGAAGAAATCAAGCTGATTTACACGCTGGTTCATCCTAAATACGCTATCCCTGTTCACGGTGAGTACAAGCACCTTAAGGCGCAGGCTAAGATTGCAAACAGCCTGGGCATTGACAAGGATAATATCTTCATTCTTTCCTCCGGCGAGGTACTGGAACTGGACGAGGGAAGTGCTGAAGTGACAGGTAGAGTGCCTGTAGGCTCCATACTTGTGGATGGTCTGGGCGTAGGCGATGTCGGAAACGTGGTACTGCGTGACAGACAGCATCTGGCAGAGGACGGTATCGTCATCGTAGTCATGAGTCTGGAACGTGCCAGCGGCGAACTGGTGGCTGGTCCTGATATCGTATCCAGAGGTTTCGTATATGTAAGAGAATCGGACGAACTGATGGAAGAAGCCCGCTATACAGTGGATGTAGCTGTTCAGAGCTGCCTTGACAGAGGAATTACCGACTGGGGCAAGCTGAAGACTACCACCAAGGACGCTTTGGGTGACTACTTCTGGAAGAAGACCAAGCGTCGTCCAATGATTCTGCCCATTATTATGGAAGTGTAGGTAGGAACAGCCTTAGAGAATCTTAAGATTTATTTTCTTGCAAAAATAACGGAGTGACGATACAATATGAGAAACATGGATCATGCAGTGAAGGGATTTGTCAATGCCATTAAAGCCACAGAGGAATATCAGGATTACAGCCAAGAGAAGAACAAGGTAAAGCAGTTTCCCGAACTGAAGGCGCAGCTTGATGAATTCCGTCGCCGCAACT
Organism: Lachnospiraceae bacterium; assembly: GCA_017465845.1. GTDB lineage: Bacteria > Bacillota > Clostridia > Lachnospirales > Lachnospiraceae > Acetatifactor. Next base: position 2,195 of record JAFTVH010000157.1, read on the forward strand.
ATGAGTTACAGAGCAGTGATGATGCTGAGCTTGAGAAAATAGAGCAGCTGGAAAGAGATTATTCTGCTTTACGGGAGAATCCGTTGGTAGAGGATTTCCTCGCAGCAGAACTTGCATTTTGCAGGCTGATGCAGGAAGTGAACCTGCAGGTGACGGACAGCCTGGACTTTGAATAAGTCCGTTCATAATGTCTGCTCCGGAAGGCTGCATTTAGGAAGGAATGAGGTATTATGGAGACGAAGGATGTAGTCAGTGCCATATTAAGCACCATGATTAAGGTAGTATTGACCGTATTAGTGGTGATATTGGTCTATAGAGGCGCGATTACCGGATACAATTTCGGTTATCGCGTGTTCAAACAGGAACCTATGACTTTAGGCGAAGGCCGTACGGTTACCGTTACGATTACTGAGAGCATGTCCGTCAAGGAGATTGGGGAACTGTTTCTGCAGAAAGGGCTGATAAAGGATACTGCTCTTTTCACGGCTCAATATTACCTGTCTGAGTTCCGTGAGGAGGTAAAACCCGGCACTTACGAGTTGAGCACAGCGATGACCGTAGAAGAAATGATGGAAGTTATGGCTACTGCGGTAGAGGAGACAGAAGAGGATGGTGAATCCTGATGATCATAGATGAAAGAATGGTTGCCTTTATTAATTCCTTTGATAAAGGCAATCCGCCTTATTTAAATGAATTGGAAAAGTATGCCAGGGAGACCGATGTGCCCATCATCCGCACACAGATGCAGGGGCTGCTTAAGTTCCTCCTGGCTTTCTTAAAACCTGAAAGTATCCTGGAGGTAGGCACTGCAATTGGATTTTCCGCGCTTCTTATGAGCGAATATGCACCGGAAAACTGCCACATCACTACCATTGAAAAATATGAGAAAAGGATTCCCCTGGCGAAAGAGAATTTTGCCAAAGCAGGCAAAGCTGACCGGATTACCCTGCTTGAGGGCGATGCGGCAGATGTTTTGAAAGAACTTGAGGGAAGCTATGATATGATTTTCATGGATGCGGCCAAGGGGCAGTATCTTCATTTTCTGCCGGATATCTTAAGGCTTCTGCGTCCCGGCGGACTGCTGGTCAGCGATAATGTGCTTCAGGACGGAGATATTATCGAGTCACGTTTTGCAGTGACCAGAAGGAACCGCACCATTCATGCCAGAATGCGGGAATATCTGTACGAGCTGACCCATCATCCCATGCTGGAGACCTGTATCCTGCCTGTAGGAGACGGTGCTACCCTGAGCGTGAAAAGCGCTGCTCCGGGTGTGGAAAGCGTTGCCCCGAGTGTGGAATCGGACAGTACCAAAGCCCGGCAGGCAGATGAGAGAGGAGAAGAGAAAGATGAGTAAGTGTAAGAAACCCGAACTGTTGATACCGGCCAGCAGTCTGGAAGTCCTGAAAACTGCTGTAATGTTCGGTGCTGATGCGGTATATATCGGCGGAGAAGCGTTTGGACTTCGTGCCAAAGCCAAGAATTTTACATCAGAGGAAATGGCTAAGGGTATCGCCTTTGCCCATGCTCACGGTGTGAAAGTATATGTAACAGCCAACATCCTGGCTCACAACGGCGATTTGGACGGAGCCAGAGATTATTTTGCGGAACTAAAAGATATGCAGCCTGATGCGCCGGACGCGCTGATCATCTCTGATCCCGGAATGTTCATGATTGCCAAAGAAGTGTGGCCGGAAGTGGAGATTCATATCTCTACCCAGGCTAATAATACGAACTATCAGACCTACCGTTTCTGGTGGCAGCAGGGGGCCAAAAGAGTGGTATCTGCCAGAGAACTGTCCCTGAAGGAACTGCGCCAGATCAGAGACAATATTCCGGAAGAGATGGAAATTGAAAGCTTTGTTCACGGTGCCATGTGTATCTCCTATTCCGGCAGATGCCTTTTAAGCAACTTTTTCACCGGAAGAGATGCTAACCAGGGCGCTTGCACCCATCCCTGCCGCTGGAAATATGCTGTGGTGGAAGAGACAAGACCCGGAGAATATTTCCCGGTGTATGAAAATGAGAGAGGAACCTATATTTTCAATTCCAAGGACCTGTGTATGATAGAGCATATCCCGGAGCTTGTGGAAGCGGGAATTGACAGCCTGAAGATAGAAGGCCGCATGAAAACGGCACTTTACGTGGCTACCGTAGCCAGAACCTACCGCAAGGCAATTGATGACTACTTTACTTCCGAGGAGACCTACCGCGCTAATATGGACTGGTATCGTGCGGAGATATCCAAATGTACCTACCGCCAGTTCACCACCGGATTCTATTTTGGCAAACCTGACCAGAATACCCAGATCTATGATAACAATACTTACATCAATGAGTATGTATATCTGGGAATTGTGGAGGAGGTGTGTGAGCCGGGGCAGATCAGCGCACAGCAGGCGATGGACGATGAAGCATCGTCAGCTGTTGAGATTCTGAAAAAGAGCAGCAACCGCCTGGCTCGCATCGAACAGCGCAACAAATTCTGCGTCGGTGATACCATTGAAATCATGAAGCCGGACGGCACCAATCAGTTGGCAAAAGTGCTTTCCATGTACAATGGGGACTTAGAGCCCGTAGAAAGCTGCCCGCATTCCAAACAGCTCATCTGGCTGGAACTTTCAGAAGTTCCTGAGCAGTATGACCTTTTGAGGATTGAGAATCGATAACTTTTAGCAAAAATTTCCGTTGACCAATATACTGCACATATTGTACAATAAGAGCAGAATTGCAGTTTGGAGGGGAGTCGGACAGAGAGGTTGTGTGGGGACAACTGCCCTGCGCAATGTCTATGTCCGGCTTCCTTTTAAGTTGTGACGTAAGGGAGTAAAGAAAGGAAGAAAGCAATATGAGCGAGGGTATTAATGTAGAAGAACTTTTTGCCAGTAAAGTATTTACTCTGGGCAAAATGAAAGAAAGGTTACCTAAGAGCATTTATAAAGAATTAGTAAAAGTCATAGATCAAGGCGGCGAGCTGTCCCTGGCCACAGCCGACGTAGTTGCCAAAGCCATGAAGGACTGGGCAGTGGAAAACGGTGCTACCCACTATACCCATTGGTTTCAGCCGTTAACCGGTATCACCGCGGAGAAACACGATGCATTTGTGACCCATCCCGATGAAAACGGAAGGATGATCATGGAGTTTTCCGGAAAAGAGCTGATTAAAGGCGAACCGGATGCATCCTCCTTCCCTTCCGGAGGACTGCGCGCTACTTTCGAGGCCAGAGGCTATACCACCTGGGATATTACTTCCCCGGCATTTATCAAGGAGACAGCCACAGGTCCGACCCTGTGCATTCCCACAGCATTCTGCTCTTACACAGGTGAAGCACTGGATAAAAAGACACCGCTGCTGCGTTCTATGGAAGCACTCGACAAACAGGCAATCAGAATCGTAAGGTTGTTTGGCAATACCAAGGCGCAGAAAGTCACCCCTTCTGTCGGCGCAGAGCAGGAATATTTCCTTGTGGATGCGAAGAAAGCATTACAGAGAGAAGACATCATCTTCTCCGGAAGAACACTCTTTGGTGCCCCTGCGCCAAAGGGACAGGAAATGGATGATCACTATTTCGGCGTTATCAGAGAACGTGTGGGTGGATTCATGCATGATGTAAACATTGAACTCTGGAAACTGGGTGTGACCTCCAAGACCCAGCATAACGAGGCTGCCCCCGCTCAGCATGAAGTGGCTCCTATTTATGAGTCGGCTAACGTGGCTGTAGACCACAATCAGCTTGTCATGGAGACGTTAAAGCGTATTGCAGGCAAGCACGGTTTGCGCTGTATGCTTCATGAAAAGCCTTTTGAAGGCGTCAATGGTTCCGGAAAACACAATAACTGGTCCATTACTACAGATGATGGTGTTAATCTTTTGGAGCCGGGTCAGACTCCCAATGAAAATATCCAGTTCCTGCTGGTACTGGCTTGTATCATGAAAGCGGTAGATACTCATGCAGATCTGTTAAGACAGAGCGCTTCCAATGTAGGAAACGACCACAGACTAGGCGGTTATGAGGCACCTCCTGCCGTTATCTCTATTTTCCTGGGAGAGCAGCTGGAGGATGTAGTGGAACAGCTGGTGGAAACAGGGAAAGCTGATTCCCTGAAAGAGGGCGGTATGTTACGAACCGGCGTATCTACTCTTCCCGATTTCGTGAAAGATGCCACAGACCGCAACCGTACTTCACCTTTTGCGTTTACAGGTAATAAATTTGAATTCCGTATGGTGGGCAGTGAGGATTCTATCGGAAGCCCCAATACCACTTTGAATGCTATCGTTGCAGAAGCTTTCTGCGAAGCCGCAGACAGACTGGAACAGGCAGAAAACTTTGAAATGGCTGTGCATGACCTGATCAAGGAGTATATGACCAAGCACCAGAGAATCATTTTCAACGGAAACGGCTATGCTCCGGAATGGAAAGAAGAGGCTGCCAGAAGAGGACTTCCCAATATTCCTTCCATGGTGGATGCAGTGGAGACCCTTACGACTGAAAAGTCCATCCATCTGTTTGAGAAGTTCGGAATCTTTACCGAAGCAGAGCTCCATTCCCGTGCCGAGGTCCTCTACGAGACTTACGCCAAGACTATCAATATCGAAGCGCTTACCATGATTGATATGGCCAATAAGCAGATCATTCCTGCTGTGATGCGTTTCAGCAAATCTCTGGCAGACACGGCTGTAGCAATTCAGGCTGCCGGTGGAGATGCTTCTGTTCCGACAGAATTGCTGAAGACTATTACGGCGCAGCTGACTGAGATGAAGAAGGCAGCAGAGCATCTGCTTAAAGTAGAGAAGCAGGCATCTGCTATGAAGCGTGGTAAAGAGCAGGCATACTGTTACAAGGACGATGTTGTCACTGCAATGGATGCGCTGCGTAAGCCTGCAGATGAGCTTGAGAAACTGGTGGATAAAGAGTATTGGCCGTTCCCGACATATGCGGATTTGTTGTTTGAAGTATAAAAGATAAGATAATTTTAAAAATGACTGTATAAGCAGCTCCCCGGGGTTCTTGCCTGATTTTAAGTAAGAATCCCGGGGAGCTGTATTTCTAGCTGCATTTCTATAATGTTCTCACCAATGGGAGAGTAGACATTTACAGTGAAAATAGTTATAATAGTGGAAGAAGTAGTTACGGAAGGAGAGTATAAGCACAGTGGGAATGTATGTAAATATTGGAAACGCAGGTTTCCGGTCAATACGAAAAGGACTGTATGTTGACAAATCCGGTTTAATTGCATTTATAAATCGAACACTTGGAACAAAAGATAAGTTGACTTGCGTCAGCAGACC
>JAFTVH010000158.1 GCA_017465845.1 Lachnospiraceae bacterium
TAAATACGGATATGGACATACGATTGATTGTTCGAACCGTTGGATATTATGACATATCCAGTTTTAACCGTTTATTCAAACAAACCTATGGTATGACACCTATAGAATTTAGAGGGAAAAATATAGAGTATGAATAGAAGGGAGAAAGGTATGGGTAAAAAGAAAAGATTAAGAACAAAATTTTTTCATCTTATTTTGGCATTAATTCTTCTAGTAAGTTCGTTAGGTTCGAATATTACGTTATTAGAAGTAAATGCACAAAACAGTGTTAGTAGTGGTAATACTGTTTATGATATTGATCCTTTGAACGAAGGTAGTGACTATGTTTACTATGTAGGTGGCGAAGATGCGGCTGAGGGAAATGACGGCAGCAGCGTAGAAAAGGCCATGCCTACGATTAGGGCTGCATATGATTCTTTTGCAGATAAGCTTACGGACAGCGATACTGCAACGATTGTAATCTGTGGAGAGGTTGCAGCGCATAATGATGCGTACGCAACAAATGGAGGTGATCAAACTGCGTATGAAGGATATTATTTCCCAGAGCATAAAGGAAAGGTGATCATCACTTCTACAGATGGAACCACATCCTATGCAGATAGCGCAAGCCTAAAGTTTGAAAATAAGGTTTATTACTTGCGCGGAGATACGACCTTTAAAAATATTAAGATAGGTTCTAATGCAAAACGTGTTTTTATGAACTATTATCCTTTGCATTTAGCTAAGGACATTACCGGAACTGCTTTTTCAACAGAGGTTTTTCTGGGAACCCGAAAAGCATTGACGAATAGCGGTGTGACGGTAACAGCAAAGGATGCTTTGTTTACGATGGATAGCAGCAGTGTAACAAGCCTGTATGGTGGTGGAGCTTATAATAATCCTTCGGGAGTAGAAGCATTTACTGTTACGTTGTATATAAATGACGGTAAAATAACAAATTTATATGGTACAGGCCAGAACACAAAGCATAAGAGTGTTACAGTAAATATCAATGGCGGAGCTGTTACGAATTTGTGTGGTAAGGGGACTGCTGATGCCAGTGTAACTGATGGAATAGAGTTAAATCTTAACAATCTCGACGAAAATTGGACTTGTCCAACTACACTTAGTGGATTTACTGGCATTAAGTTGAATTCCTGCAAGGTAAGCATTCCGGGAGCTGCATTAACAGGAGTATCCACATTGTGGCTTACAGATAACAGTGTGCTTACGCTTTCTTCAGCACCTGAAGTTGCGACAGTTAATGTTACCATTGAAAAGTCTGGTGAAGAGTGGAATACAGACAATACACAGATTACCGCGCCGGCAGGCACAGCAGAGGGTATGTTTACGCTGACAAATCAGCTGGAGGATGAATATTCCTGGAAGTATACGGCTACTGATAGCAACACTACATGGAAACTTGCCATGAGTGGTGAGGACGAAGGTGGCTCAGGAGATGGCGATGCCGAAAGCGGCGATGGTATTCCAGGTTCGGTGATATATGTAAACGGCGTCAGCGGAAATGATGCCAATACAGGAACAGCTGCAGATGCTGCATTAAAAACAATGGGTGCAGCATATGCAAAGATTCCTTCCGATAACACAAAGACCACGATTGTGGTTTGTGGGAATGTGGATGTGTCAAATAGTGGTTTGATTAGTTATTATGATACGTATGAGCAAAAAGATGCTTTTAAGAATACATTAATGTTCCCGGCACACAGCGGCGAGGTTGTGATCACTTCTAAGATAGGTGAAGGTGATAATGATTATACCGCTAAAGCAGCTTTAAGTTTCGGCAGTGGTAAAGAGTATATGCTGCAGGGTGCAACTACATTTGAAAATATCAACATTTCAGGTTATGCAGAAACAATGTATGCAAACTTTTACAATCTGACTTTGGGAGATGGAATTGAAAGTGAATCTAATTATTATCCGGCAAAAACAGTGTGTTTAGGATACCGACGTACAAATGGAAGCTATAATAAGACAAATGACAGTGTATTTGTTATGAACAGCGGAAAGCTCCAAACGTACTATGCCGGAACATTCTGGTACGATAGTGATTACTCTATAATGTCTACTATCATAAATGGTGGAATCATCGGAACGATTTACGGAACTGGACCTTCAAACAATAAAGAGCAGTCTCAAGTAGATATTACCATTAATGGTGGAACGATTGGCAAATGTTACGGAGCAAGTAATAAGACTAAAGTCGGTAGTGGCGGTGTTATCATTACCTTAAATAAAGATGCAACGGTTACTACTGTATCAGCAGTAGAGCCTGCAAGTGAAACGAATACGGCAACATTAAACGGAACGGCAACATTGAAACTGGTGGGATATGAAGCAAATACGCCATTACCTACTACAATATCTGATTTCAATTGTTTGGAATTGAGCAACAGTTCGATAACAATAGGGGATACCTTGGCATCCATGTGGAATAAGATTACAAGGGTTTCTATGACAGATGACAGCTTGATTGCCCTGCAATTTGTTCCGGAGACTCCGACACAGAAGGTTGGTGTAACTTTAACGAAGTCAGGTAATGAGTGGAATACAGCAACAGCTGTCATTACAGCACCAAGTAATACTGCGGATATTTTTGAGGTGATTTCACCATTGGGTTATTCTTTCTCATACGACAGTACCGTAGCGTCATGGACTTTGGCAGAGAGTCAAAGTGACATAGGGCAAAGCGGAACTGCAGGCACCGAATTAGACATTGATTTGGGATTGCCGGAGGATGGAAGTTACACGGCGTTGTCTGCAAATGCAACTGCTTATGACACCTACCTGCAGAAGGTAGAAGACCTGGGAGATGCGAAAGAAGAGGTCAACGTCATTCAGCCGATTGCCGTGCAGGGAGAAATTGAGCTGTATGTAGATGGCACCAATGGTGATGATAGTAATTTGGGCAGTAAAGAGAAACCTTTTAAGACCATATCCAAAGCACTTACTTATGTAGAGGTACTACAGGAAAAGGGTGTTGACGGTGTAGTGGTATATTTGAGAGAAGGTACTTATGTTGCTACAGAAACAATTACTCTAAACGAAAAGCACTCAGGTAAGAATGGTGTACCTGTTATCATCAGCGCATATAATGATGAAAACGTAGTAATTACCAGTGCAAAAGATATAGCAGGAAGTGCATTTACATCCGTAACGGATGATGCTGTGAGAACTCGTTTACAGGAATCTGTGAAAGATAAAATTGTCGCAGTTGATCTCAAAGCACAGGGAATTACAGAGTTTGGCTCTATTACATATGGTAATCTGGGTGGTCCTAGTTATCAGATCTTTGTGAACGGCTCTGAGTTTATACCTGCCAGATATCCAAATGCTGCAAATCTCTGGGTAGGTGAAGTGTTGGATGAAGGTCCTATTATTCTTGGAGCGAATGCAAATACGAATTTGGATTCCACCGGTGTGGAATTTAAGATGCAGGATTTTAGACCAACCTTATGGAAAAACGATGGTAACATTTGGTTAAAGGGTTCTATGTATGCTGAGTGGGATATCAAGAATATCCGAGTGGCAGAAATTCGTGAGGAATCTATCAAGTTGGATGGCGGTGCTTACTATGGCGCGCGTAGTCTGGAAAGTAACACATATTATTACTATAACGTATTGGAAGAATTGGATGCACCGGGTGAATATTACCTGGATGGTGCGAATGGTATTTTGTACCTTTATCCGGTAGCAAATATGAGTTCGGCAGTTGTAACCTATTCTGATGAAGCGAATGATTTGATTCGTTTAGAGAGCACAGAGAATGTAGTATTGAACGGATTGACGCTGGAAAATAGTGCGGCGAATGGTATTTACATGAATGGCTGTGAGCAGACCATCGTACAGAATTGTAAAATTACCAAAGTAGGTACCGGTGTTGTGCTGAATGAGTGTAAGAAGAGTGGTGTGATCTATTCGGATCTGGATGAAACTGCTAACAGACCGATAGAAATACTGCCTGCACAAAGATATTTCGATTATACTCCTGACCACAATTTTGTTCAGAATTGCTACATCCACAGTACCGGAACCAAAAATCCGAAGTTCTGCGCGATTTATGTGAGAGGAACAGGAAATGTAATTTCTCATAACCTGTTACAGGGTGGATTTTCTGTAAGCATTTATTTACAGTACGCCAAGGAATGTATTGTAGAATACAACGAAATTGTAGGAAGTCCTACAGGCACCTATGACGGTGGTGCGATTTATATCCCTTATGGTATTTCAGATACCGGACATCATATTAGATATAATTACATACATGATATAGCAGCTTTTAGTGACGAACACAATCCTTGTGCTATTTACTTTGATGAAGGATTGAGTGGAAACTACGTCTACGGTAATATCATGTCCAATGTACCATGTGGATTCTTTACGAATTCCGGTAGTGAGAATGTGATTATCAACAACGTGGTACTGGACGGCAGAACCGGAACCGTAAATGGTATCAGAGGAGAATCCAACCATGATGCATATCCGATTTCCCAGAAGGTTACAAGTGACACAAAGAAAGTTTATGATACATACACAGGTCTTTCATCCGAAAAGAAGCGGGAAGTAAGGGAGCGCTATCCATTGCAGGGAGCTTTGTATGACAGAATTGCTGCAGCCAAGGCATCCTCTACCGGTGATGCAACTACAGGACTTTTCGTATCTCATGATAATTACATTGCAAATAATGTGATTTATGACTGTAAGGGTGTGGGATTTGCAGGTACAGGTCATGTAGACCAGAATAACATAATCTTAAATGAGAATCCGTTTGCGAACGTGGCAAGTCATGATTTCTCATTAAAATCAGGTGTGGATACCTCTGGCTGGGGCTTTACCTATAAGATTCCATCCATGGATGATATTGGTACAGTAAGAGGCAGCAAGCAGGGAATAGATACTTTTGCAACATTTATTCCGGCAGCAAGTGAAGAAAAAGTTAATCCAAACGAATTATTGTTACGCTGGACCATTGCCGGTGGTGCCGACACTTATGAATTAAAAATAGCGACTAATGCTGACATGACAGAAAATGTTCGTACAGAAACCTTAGAGAAAACACAGCTTTGGTTTGTAGAGGATGAATACTTTGATTATGGTAAAACATATTACTGGACAGTTACTGCATACAGTACTGCAGAATCAAGGATTGTGACACCGGTAAGTACCGGAAATCCGTCAGCTTTTACTACCATGACTTATGAAGAGTATCTGGAGAATAATAAAGTTGACATGACCAAGTTAGAAGCATCCATAACAGAGGCAGAGACATTGCTTGCCGAAGTGAAAGATATCAGTGAAGGCGGACTGTACAACGATGGAACAAAAGCAACATTGAATGAAGCGATAGTAGCTGCTGAGGCAGTTGCTGCACTTGGCAATGCACAGACCCAGATGGATGTCAATACAGCAAATGATGTACTTCAGGATGCAATCTATGCGGCCAAGACACAGAGAATGATACAGTATGTTACCTTTGAACAGCTTGCTGCAGCTGACTGGTCAGATCCATCAGGCAAGAGAATAACTACAACAGCGGAAGAGGATGAGCTGCAGATGTCTATAGCAAGTGGAAGCCGTTCAGAGGCAGTATACAGTGAAGGTGTAGGCATCAGGGATATTTTGTGTTTTAAATATAAACTGGATACAAAGGCGTCTTGGAATGGTTTTGCGATAGCTCAGACCAATACCGGTTCATTTATAACATCCGGTACAGACGGATACTTTATCTGTATTAATCCGGGACAGGTAGAACTGCAGAAATATCAGGGCGGTTCCAAAGCAGTTCAGTTCAATGTACCAATTGACGATACGATTTTTAACGGCGGCGAGTACTACGATATCGAGATTGGAGCTATCAATAATCCGGATGGTTCCATTGGAATTCACTTCAAAATCAACGATACAGTAATTTTTGATCCTGAGGTATTTGTAGATACCGTAGACGATAAAGTAATTGCAGGTACGGAACAGACAATTCCGGGAAGTCCGATCACTAATGAGACAAACTTTGGTGTGGTTGTAAATCCGGGCAATGGGACCTCCTACATAAAAAAGGCAGATTTAGCAGAAGAAATTAAGGTGGCAATAAATAATGTTGGATCTGAGACATCTAATGTAGAAATCTCTGCGCCGTCAGATGGTTGGGTGGAAGGTACCAATACCTTTACTGTTGCTGCAGAAAGTGCAAGTACGGTACTGATCAGTAACGATGGCGGTACAACCTATACTCGCTTGACAGCCGCAGAAACAGATACAGAAAACTGCTACAGTTTTACCGCAGAAAACGTAACAGCCGACACGGTAATTACCGTCGCACTTTCCGGTGACGTGAATGGAGATGGTAAACTTAATATTGTGGACAGCTTTAAAGTAAAGGCAGCAGCGTTAGGCAATGCGACACTGGAAGGTATTGCAGTCTATACAGGCGACGTAAACGGTGACGGCAAGCACAACATTGTGGATAGTTTCAAGGTAAAATCAGTCATTTTAGGTAATGGGGATATTAGTTGGTAAGGAGAAAGAACATGAAAAAAGGGATAAAGAAATTGTTGTCCTTTGTGCTTTGTATGTGCCTTTGTATGCCTGCTTTTCCGGTACAGGCAGAAGAGGAGAGTGCTACTTCAGAAACTACATTCACTGCAACCTTGGACAAGGCGTCCATTTATGAAAGCAGTGTGGACCAGACAGTAGTTATGACTGTAAATGCAGATCAGCCTACTACACTGGCGGCTATTGGTGCTACGGTTTACTGTGATAATGCATTTATGCTGACCGGAATTACAAGCACGGATACGCGTATAGATTTTACCGGAAATGTAAATGTGGATAATGGAAAAATTGACTGGTATGATTCCGATTTAGCGACATACTCAGATGTAACCAATATTGCAGTGGCAACCTTTACCGTACCAGCAAACACTTCAGCGGGAAATTATGAGGTCGGCTTGAAAGAGTTGATATTGCTGGATGGAAACGGTAATCCTTTTGTGAATGAAGTGACTGTTTCTGCAACACTTGAAGTAAAAAGTGCAGAAGAGGTTATCAACTATGCAGCAGGAATTTCTGCTTCGGGTAATGCTTTAGAGGTTGGAGATACTGTAAATATTAATATTGCGGTATCCCACAGTACAGAAGCAGCTTTTGCAGCGGCTGAAATCACAGTGGGTTATGACAGCAGTGTACTGAGCTTTGATGCAGAGACATTTAAAACAAACTATCCAAGCGTGAGTGCAGATACTGCAATCGCGAATACTTTGAAGCTGGTAGACCACGGTGCGTCTAAGACATTCGGGGAGAACGGTTATGTGTATACCGTACCGTTTAAGGCAGATGCGGCAGCGGATAATACAAATGTGACTTTGGATTCTGCAGGCTTTGCTACGCAGACAGAAGCAGAGACCAAGGATCTTGTAGTAGCTAACCGTAATCCGGAAAGTGTTACTTTGAATATTTCAAAGAAGTCTTTAACGGTTACTTTGCCGGAAGGTGATATTCTGTTGGGTGAAGAGAATGTCATTTACGGAGAAAGCTATACCTTTATATTAGCGGACAAGGATAATTATGACTATACCATTGAAAGTGTGACAGTGGGCGGTACTGACGTAACGGAAAGTATCATTGATAATGGTGACGGTAGTTATACTGTTCCGAGTGTTACAGGAGAAATGGTAATTAACGCAACCCGCACTGCAAAGAGCTATAGTGTAACCATCGAAGGTACTGCGGGAGAAGGCGAGGTTATTGGTACTACCGGTGAAGATGCAGCAACTTACGGCACAGCATATACTTTTACCGTACCGGTAAATTCGGAGGAATATAGTTATGAAGTTGCGATTACAATTGATGGAAGTACTTATACGAATGCAACATCAGTGTCCGGTACAGATGTAGTTACATACACCGTTCCGGGAACAGACATTACCGGTGATATAGTTATCACAGTAACAAAAACAGCGCTTGGAGAAAAAGAAGTGGCAGTTACGATCCCATCTGGTGTAGATGCAACAGGTGATGCAATCGTAACAATTGGCCAGTCTTATACTCTGACCCTTACCGAGGAAGCAGGCTATATTTACATGGTTACAGCAACTATGGAGAATAGTGATTCTGTTGCATTGACAGAAGGAACCGATGATGCCGGAAATAAGACCTACACCATTGCAAACGTAACTGGAGCAATCGTATTTAATATTACGAAAACAGTTGATATAAACGGTGTTACTGTTAGCCAGTATATCCAGTTAAATGGCACTATTATGTGGCTGGTGGAAAATACTACTGTCGTAGCAGAGGGCAAGGTACCGACTTATAACGGAGCAAATATGTTCTGGTCCGATGCATACGGCAGTGACGCAGACGGTGATAACGTAAATGACGGAGCATACTGCTATCTGGTGATTTCCGGCGACAGTGCAGACACTGTCCTTGCAGCAGCAAAATCAGCCTTGAGCATTGCAAGCTTAAGCGGAACAGTAGTGGAAGTAACTTACGATAATGACGTAAACGAAACCGGCAAGGTAGATGCAAGCGATGCGCAGCTGGTATGGAATATGTATAATGTGAAGTATTCAGATTTTACCGAAGATGTGACTGTAGCAAAATTCCTGGAAGCTGATGTGAATGGTGATAAAACTGTAGACACCGAAGACGCAGCAGCAATTATCAGTGCGATTCTTGAAAATGCAGGTACAAATTAATATGCCTGTAAGGAAGGAAGGGATATGATGCGAAAAATATTTGGCACCATACTGCGCATACTTTTGTTATTACTAATGTTTTCTGGCAATATTATAAGCGTATCAGCAGAAGAGTCTTTGGGAAGTGTAAACACAGCGGGAGGAGTCACGCATAGTGGCTCCCCTGCCCCTTCCTTTTCCTTTGAACTTTCTGTAGATGGTAAGGATATCAAAGAAGTAGAGTTCGGAGATATCATCACAGTGGTTTTGCGCCTGAAAAGAACAGATGCAAACGAACCATATACCATGTATGCCATGCAGGATGAAATCCGCTATGACAGTACCTTTTTTGAATTGATGGGAGACAGTGCGGTGTTAGGAAATGGCATTGCATCCACGGACATAGCCATGGTGGATCAATATAGAGAATTTTATATGAACTATCTGTCTATGAATGGCGGAGAGGAGTGGAATGCAGACACACTTATCGGCAGTTTTCAGTTGAAAGTAGTAGGGGAATCGGGGGTCACCAAAATTACAAATCAGGATTATCTGGTGTCCCTACAAGACGGAAGCGACAGTTATCCCTGTAATGCCAATGAAGTAACCATAATTCTATCAACAGATTGTGTAGTAACTTTCCGGACTAACGGCGGCAGCGAATTGGATGATATAACAGTGTTATTCGGAGAAAAGATTAAGCGTCCGAATGATCCTGTCAGAGAAGGTTTTCGGTTTGAAGGCTGGTTCAAGGATATTCATTTGACAGAGGAGTGGAATTTTGAGAACGATACTGTTCAGGAAAATATGTCCCTGTATGCGAAGTGGAGTGCAGTAGAGATGGAAGAGGATGTGCTTGGAACAGATATAACAGCAGAAACTTCTGATATGAATCAGGTAGCTGGATATTGGTGGTGGACCTTGGTTCTTATTCTTCTGATTTTGGTGTTGATATGGTTTCGCAAGCATAAGGGAGAAAAGAATAAAGAATAAGCTCCATGGAGAGAAAATAATGCGAGCAAAAGGAGGAGAAAATGAACGTATTAGCAATTGGAAACAGTTATTCAGCAGATGGTACAAGGTATGTACATCAGCTTGCAGAAAGCTGTGGTGAGAACATTAATATTACCAACCTTGTTATAGGTGGGTGTACACTGGAAAGACATTTTAGAAATATGCATTCAGGGGAAAAAGTATATCAGCATGAATTTAATGGTATTGGTACTGGATTAAATGTATCGTTAAAGGATGCATTGCTTATTAGAGAATGGGATGTGATGACCATTCAGCAACAGAGCTTTAACAGTACGATGTATGATACATTTCAGCCATATTTAAACGAACTGGTTGCGTATATCCGTAAGCTTGCACCAAAGGCCAAAATCGCTTTACAGCAGACCTGGGGATATAGAGATGGTGAAAAGTCTTTGAGATCTTATAAAAGCGGCAGTGTCATGTTTGCGGATGTAAAGGTGAGCTATGCACGGGCAGCGGAAGAAATTCAGGCAGATATGATCATCAAATCCGGTGAAGTGTTTGAAGGCTTGAAGGCAAATGGAGTTTATGACTATTTCAGAGATCCGATACATGCATCCTTGGGACTTGGCAGATATGCCCTTGGACTAATGTGGGTAAAAACACTTACAGGTAAAAGCCCATATGAGACTGGGGAAATCAGGCTGGACGAAGAAGTAAGTAAAGAGCATTTGGAAATTGCAAAAAAAGTTGTAGAGGAAATTGATTGTACGAGGATTTGAAATGAGAACAGCAAAATTATATCCCTATATACCAGAACCACAGCCGGTAAAAAGTGATTACATGATTGCATGTCACTATTATCCCGGATGGAAAAAGGGAGCAGAATTGGTTAAACATAATCGTTTTGATGATTTGATTAATTTTCCGGAGAGAACACCATTACTTGGATACTATGACGAAGAAAATCCGGAAGTATGCGATTGGGAAATTAAATGGGCAGTAGAGCATGGAATCGGTTGCTTTATTCATTGTTGGTATCGAAAAAGAGACAATGTTGGAAAGAAAATTACAGTTAATGATTTGAGGCTTGCACATGGAATCCATGAGGCATATTTTAATTGCAAATTTAAAAAATACATGAAATTTGCAATTATGTGGGAATGTCAATGGGGACTTATTTCAGGTATGGACGATTTGGTAAATAATTTAATACCATTTTGGGTTGAGAACTATTTTAAGGATGAGCAGTATTTGACGATTGACGGTAAGCCGGTGTTGTATATTTATGACATGAAGAATCTCATTAATTTTTGGGGTTCAGAGGAAAAAAATGCAGAAATGATAGCAGTGATTCATGAAGAAATCAAAAAATATGGTTTCACCGGTATACACATTTCTGCAACACATAGTCAGAATGATATTCAT
Organism: Lachnospiraceae bacterium; assembly: GCA_017465845.1. GTDB lineage: Bacteria > Bacillota > Clostridia > Lachnospirales > Lachnospiraceae > Acetatifactor. The sequence goes on from JAFTVH010000158.1 coordinate 11,076, forward strand.
GAACGAAATAGGTGGCATACACCTATAGGGAAAATGAAAGAAATGGGATTAGATTCTATTTTTCAGTATTGTCAGCAGGTAGGGATTGATGAATTGACGGACGAACAGTATCAGGAATATTTAAAGACTTTAATGTTAAAGCCTGAATTTATTATCGAAGATCAGCTGAAAAAGATTCAGGACCGTATCGATTATGATCCATACTTTGGGATGTATACGGTATCCTGTATGAGAGATTCAAGACCTTGGTTTCCGATATTTAATATCGATCCAAAGAAGCCAATGATGCAGTATCGAATTTCTCCAATGGAATATAAAGGACTTCTGAAAAAATTCAAGGAGAAGATTGATAAATTGCCGGAGGACTCCATCGGCAGAAGAATTGTGGTAATTGATAACTGGAATGAATGGTCAGAAGGACATTACGTGGCTCCTTGTTTGGAAAACGGTTTTCAGTATCTTCAGGCAATCAGAGAGATCCTTACCTGTTGTGATAATCTTCCGGATTATAGAGTTCCGGAAATGCTTAATTTTGGTCCATATGAATCTTAGTGTGATGATGTTGTTATAAAGGAGATAGACGATGAAAAAATTTGAAGGTCGTACAGCGATGGTTACAGGCGCCGGAAAGAATATCGGGCGTGAAATTGCACTTGCTTTTGCGCGGGAAGGTGCTAACATAGTTGTTTGTGATTACAATGAAAAGAATGCAGAACAAACAGTAGGGGAAATTTTGGAGTATGGTGTATCCGCCATGGCGGCGGTTTGTGATGTGAGAGACAGAAATAAAATCTTTGAATATGTAGCAGAAGCTATAAATAAATTCGGAAAGATAGATTATTTAGTCAATAATGCAGGCGGAAGTGCTGCTTTGTTGAAGAAACTGACACGTTTTGTTGATGCGGAGGCGGAAACAATTGATTTTGTTATAGACACAAACTTGAAAGGGTCAATTTACTGCACACAGGCGGTTTTACCATCCATGATTCAGGCAGAATACGGTAAGATCATCAATATGTCCTCCATTGCAGCAGTTTGCGGACTTTATAATAGAGTTGATTATGCGGCGGCTAAGTCTGCTATGTATGGATTGACAAAAGCTCTTGCTATGGAAGTAGGAGAGTTCAATATTTGTGTCAACTGTGTATCACCTGGTGCCATCAACCGTGATGGTGGTAATCTGGATCATATGACTTTCTTGGGAAAGAACGGACACAGTGGAGAGCCAAAGGACATTGCGGATATGGTATTATTTCTGGCATCACAAGATTATATTACAGGACAGAATTTTATTGTAGATGGCGGAAGAACATTAGGACCGGGATGGCGATAAAAAGGAAGGATATAATAGTGAAGACATTTGCAAAACAGACAGGACCTGTATTGGCAGGCGTGGTAAGAGAGCGAACGATGAAGGATGTGCTTGCACAGATTAGGAATTATGAGGTACATGGGGCGAATGCAATCGATCTGCATCTTTCAAGCTTGAACGATGAATTAAAAAATGTGGAGTCTATAAAAAAAATAGTTAATGCAACCAAATTACCCATTTTGTCCATGAATTATAATATGAATTATGATCTGGGGGGTTATGTTACGGATGAGGAGGAAAGAGTTGGTCTGATGTTGAAAGCGGTGGAAGCAGGTACCGCAGCCATAGATATACAGGGATATACTTTTGATTATTTCTCTCATACCAATTTTAGAAAAGAATATGACCATCTGGGGTATTCATTTATTAAAGGAAATCCAAGGGAAGTTGTTGTTGATGAAATAATCATACAAAAGCAGATGGATTTAATTGATAGAGTGCATACTATGGGTGCGGAAGTACTCTTATCCTGCCATCCTCGCATTCCGATGAATACGGAGCAGGTTGTGGATTTGGCACTATTTTTGGAAAAAAGGAAGCCGGATGTAATCAAAATTGTTACCATGTGTACAAACGAAGAGGAGTTGGCAGAAGCATTCAAAACAATGATTACGCTTAAAAAAGAAGTAAAGACCAATGTAAGTTTTCATTGTGCAGGTCAGGCGGGCAGATTGACAAGAGTGATGAATCCGGTACTGGGAGGATATATTGCTTTCTGTGTGGATAAATATGGAATCAATACAGACGTGGAACAGCTGAATCTGGGAATTGCCAGAGATATGATTGACAAGCTGAACAGGATAAAATAATGAGCTGGAGCAAGATATTAATAAAAAATGGCCGAATTTGGGACGGTTCAGAGTTTCAAGATGGAAGTGTTCGTATTGAAAAAGGAATCGTTACGGAGATTGGTAATGCAAGTAATGAGAAGGTAGATTACGAATTTGATGCTGCTGGCTGTATTGTTTGTCCGGGATTGGTGGATATCCATATGCATATGCGAGGAATTTCTGCAAAAGATTTGGGAATACAGGCGGAGAGTATATGCTTTCCTTGTGGTGTTACAGCTGCAGCAGATGCCTCTGGTTTGGAGGGGAATAAAGAACTGCTGGATTCATTTATGGTGAAAAATGCAGTTTTTGTGTATGTGGGAATAAAAAATAATAAGGCAGACTTTTCAAATTCCGAAAAAATGTTAAAAAAGTATGGGGAAAAAGCCATAGGTGTTAAGGTATACTTTGATGCGTCCGGCTGTGATGCGACAGATACATTACCATTGCGTGAAATATGTAGTTATGCCCATGAGCGTGGACTGAAGGTAATGGTACATTGTACGGGGGCTCCTGTAAAGATGCGGGAGGTTCTGGCATGCCTTGAAAAAGGTGACATTTGTACACATGCTTATCATGGTTTCCCCAATACTGTGCAGGAAGATCAATTTGATGCACTTAAGAAAGCAAGAAATCGAGGTGTTATTATAGACGCTGCCATGGCAGGAGGAGTACATATTGATTTTCAGGTTATACATGAGGCTGTGAAGCAAGGGGCATGGATGGATACGATAAGTTCAGATGTAACCACATACAGTGCATTTACTCGAGGCGGGAAATATGGATTGACTATGTGTATGAGCATTATGCGTGAGCTGGGGATACCGGAGAGCGAGATTCTAAGAGCAGTTACATATAATGCGGCAAAAGCATTGGGCAAACAAGAGTGCTGGGGATGCCTTAAAGTGGGAGGCAATGCCGATGTTACTGTGTTGAAGTATGGTGAGGAAGGATTTGATGTCATTGATAAATGGGGTAATCAGCTTCAAAGCCAGTATGGATACCAGTGTTTATTAACAATATCTGATGGACAGGTGGTTTATAGAGCTTGAGGAGAAGAGCGTTATTTTGAAATATTAGTAGGAAGGAATTATGAGATGAATAAAAAAGTTCTAGTTTTAGGCGGCACAGGTGCTATGGGAAAGTATCTTGTTCCGGAATTATTAACATTAGGATACCGTGTGGATGTAGTATCTTTGGATGAAATGACATCGGACAATCCGATGCTTGGTTACATAAAAGGTAATACAAAGGAAGAGGGTTTTTTGGAAAAGCTTTTAGAAAATAGATACGATGGAATTGTAGATTTTATGACATATAAGACCAAAGAGTTTGAAGAGAAATATAGGCTTTTTCTCGATAATACAAAACATTATATTTTTCTGTCATCTTGTCGTGTGTTTGCAGATGCTCCTCCGATAACAGAGGAATCTCCTCGTCTTTTGGATGTATCAGAAGATGCCGATTTTCTTGCAACAGAGGATTATGCTCTTTATAAAGCGAAGGAAGAGAACCTGCTTCATGCATCAGAATATACTAATTGGACTATAGTACGTCCTGCAACAACCTACTCAACTGGAAGATTCCAATTGGTAACACTGGAGGCACCAACGGTAATTTATCGTATGCAGGCAGGTAAGACGATTGTACTTCCAGAGGGAGCAATGTCTTGCCAGGCAACGCTTTCCTGGGGTGGTGATGTTGGTAAAATGATCGCAAAGCTTTTATTTAATGATCGGGCATACAGAGAAGCGTATAATGTAGCATCTGCAGAGCACCATTCCTGGGAGGAAATTGCAGCAATGTATAACGAGCTTTGTCCATTCAATTATATTACTGTAAGTACGGAAGATTATCTGGATATTATCGAGGAAGGTGCGGATTGGGCAAAGTATCAGCTTATTTATGCACGTATGTTCCAGCGAATCACAGATAATAGTAAAATTTTGGAACACACAGGTATGAAGCAGGAGGAACTGATGTCTTTACGTGATGGTTTGAGATTTGAATATGAAAGATCTAAAGATATGGACTGGTCATATTTTGCGGATGACTATAGAAATGTCAGAATGGATGATTACCTTCGTAAAAACGGGAAGAAAGTGTTTAACAGATAGAATAAGGAGTCAAAAATATGAAAGCAATACTGGTAGATAATCATAAAAATTTAGTCTGGTCAGAAGTGCCAGATCCGGTATTAAAGGCGGAAGAGATACTGGTAAAGATTTATGCAGCAGCACTAAATCGGGCTGACTTGCTGCAGAGACAGGGTACATATCCTTCTCCGGCAGGATGTCCTGAGTGGATGGGGCTGGAAATTGCCGGTGAAATAGTAGAAGTAGGAAGTGAAGCGGCGGAAAAAAGTGGATGGAAAATTGGTGACAAGGTATGTGCACTGCTTGGCGGTGGTGGTTACGCCCAGTATGTAGCTGTAAAATACGATATGCTGATGCCTGTACCAAAGGGGCTCTCTATGGTGGAAGCAGCAGCTCTTCCGGAAGCTTATGCAACTTCTTATCTAAACTTGTTTATTGAGGGTCATCTGGAAGCAGGGCAAACGGCATTTATTCCAGCCGGTGCAAGTGGACTTGCAAGTGTGGCAATTCCGATGGCAAAGGCATTTGGTGCAAGAGTAATTACTTCTGTGTTATCTGACGAAATTGCAGAAAAGATTCAACCACTCGGAGCAGATCTGATTATTAATTCTGTAACACAGGATGTGGCAGGTATTTTGGAACAGGAAGAAAAAGACGGTCACCCGGTCAATGTATCCATGGACTGCCTCAGTGGGGAGACCCTTGGAAAGAGCCTTCCGTTTATGGCACGAGGTGGTTACTGGATCGTTATCTCTACACTGGCAGGTGTTGAGACAAAGGTAATGTTGCGTCCGCTTCTTACTAAAGGGCTTCACTTAGTGGGAAGTATGCTTCGCAACAGAACACCGGAATTTAAAGCCTATATTTTATCAGAACTGGTAAAAAATGTGTGGCCAAAGCTGGAAAGTGGTGATATCAGACCATCTATTTACAAAGTATTTCCAATCGAACAGGCAGAAGATGCACATGCAGTATTGGAAAGAGGAGAGAATGTAGGAAAGGTTGTATTGAGGGTATGCGATGAAGAAGAGTAAAGTGTTGTTCTATGCGTTGTTTGTAATGATGCTGTGGGGAACATTGTTTCCGGTGGTGAAACTGGGATATTCAGCTTATCAGATAAGTACCACAGGTGATATCCTTTTCTTTGCAGGTGTGCGATTTACAGTTTGTGGAGGTATCATTACAGCCTATACATTTATAAAAGACCGTAATTCCTTTAGGGAAATCAAGCATTTCTATGCTCCGGTTTTACTTTCAGGAGTTTTTGCCGTTGTTTTGCACTATAGTTTTACATATCTTGGTCTGCAATTGACAGCAAGTTCAAAGACTGCAATCTTAAAACAGATTGGCACTTTATTTTATGTTTGTTTTTCATTTCTGTTTTTTAAAGAGGATAAACTGACTGGTAAAAAACTGATTGCTTTAATCATGGGATTTTTAGGCATTCTTGCAATCAACGTTGATGCGAATGGAGTAGGCTTTGCCATTGGTGATCTACTGATTATTTGTGCATCTTTTTGTACAGTATTTGCAAATGTAATCAGTAAAAAAGTTTTTTTGCATGTAAAGCCAATAACGTCTACGGGAATTTCACAATTATTTGGTGGAGTTGTATTGCTCATTTTAGGAAAAATGCTTGGTGGAAGTATGCAACTATCCATGGACAGTTCTATATTTATCATGGGATATATCTGTTTAGCATCTATCACAAGCTACTGTTTATGGAATACCGTTGTAAAAGATGGAGAACTTTCAAAGCTATTTATTATTAAATTTGCAGAGCCTGCCTTTGCATGTGTTTTTGGGGCGTTGATTTTACGAGAAGATATTTTTCAGTTACAATATCTGATTGCTTTCTTGCTTATTGCGGTAGGAATTGTAGTAGTAACAGAAGAAAAAGGGGACTAATCATAACAAAGATAGTGTGTGAGCTGGAGGGAAAAATTGTGTTACTATTTTATGTCAGACATGGAGACCCAATTTATAAGCCGGACAGTTTGACGGAACTTGGAAAAAATCAAGCGGAAGCGCTTGTGAGTCGCATGAAAGAATACGATCCGGATAAAATTTATGCATCCAGTTCTAACAGGGCTATTATGACAGCGGAACCTACTGCAAAATTTTTGCAAAAGGAAATTGAAGTCCTTGACTGGTGTAAAGAAGGATATGCATGGGAAGAGTTTACGATTATAGGTGAAAATGACAAACGTAAATGGTGTTTTTTAGATGATGATACAAAAAAAATATTCGTTTCCGAAGATATAAGAAAACTGGATAAGTATTGGTATGAACATCCACAATTTAAGGGATTGAAATTTCAAGCGGGATTAGAAAGAATTCAAAAAGAAACGGATAAATTTATGTACACACTGGGCTATAAGCATGACCGGGAAAGAAATGGTTATATTCCGGTCAGAGCAAATGAGGATAGAGTGGCATTGTTTGCACATCAAGGTTTTGGTTTTGGGTTTTTGAGTTGTCTGTTGGATATTCCTTATCCTCAAATAGTGACACATTTTGATATGAGCCATTCTGGGGTAACAGTAATCGTTTTAGAGGCAGTGAATTTGTAATTCCTAAGGTGCTGCAATTATCTAATGATTCGCACCTTTTTGCTAGTGGCATTTCAACAGACTATTGTAATAGGATTCATTTTTAAGATGTGAGTTTCTCGTATCTGGAAGCCCTGTATGAGAGACTCCAGACCATGATTTAAGGTTTTAAACGTGGATCCAGGAAAATCTATTTTGCAGTAGAGGATGCAGATGATGAAAAAGAGAGATGTTTTAGTAGGGGCGTTGCTATGTTTTGCAGGTGGTTCAATTGATGGATATTCCTTTGTAATGCGTGGTGGAGTGTTAGCCACGGCACAGACTGCGAATTTATTGCTTTTGGGGATTCATTTGTCCAATGCAAACATAAATAGAGCCTTGAGTTACCTTGTTCCGATTTTATGTTTTATGATGGGAACTTACCTGGCGAAGCTGGCATATGATAAGCTATTTACCGGAAATATGATTAGGTGGCAGGAAGGGGTTCTTCTGACGGAGATAGTAGTGTTTATTGCGATAGGATTTTTGAAGGAAAATGTATCAGATATGTTGGTAAATTCAGGGATTTCATTCTTTTCCGCTATGCAGTATTGTGCATTCAGGAGTTTTGGAGATAATGCCCCTTACGCTACGGTTTTTTCTACTGGTAATATGCGCTCTTTGATTGATAATCTGTATGAAGGAATTATGAGAAGAGATGCGGCAAGTCTGAAACGCACAGCAGGGTATGGAATTATGCTTGTGTCATTTGCTTCAGGAGCAGCGGGAAGCAATCTGCTATGTAGAGTGGTTACATACCGTGCCTGTTGGCTGGTCAGCACAGTATTATTATCCGTATTAATTCTAATTCGGGTAATATCGCTTAAAAGTAAGGAAATTGTAATAGATAGGAAGTTTTGAAAAGCAGGAGGCACCGAAGATACAAACAAAAAGTGAATTACTTATAAATAAAGGGGTGTAAAGTATGAGATATTTAAAGAAAACAATGACCGGAAAGAAGGGACGTCCAATTAAGGTTGTACAGTTCGGAGAAGGAAATTTCCTTCGGGCATTTGTAGATTACATGATCGATATTGCAAATGAGAAGACTGATTTTAATGGTGATATTGTCCTGTTAAAGCCAATTGAGTTCGGCAGTCTGGACATGTTCCATAAACAAGAATGCCAATATACCGTTTCCCTGAGAGGAAATGTAGAGGGTAAGGCTACCGTACTCAACAGACAGATTACCAGCGTGGCAGATGCTGTGGATTCTATCAATGAATATGAAAAATATATGGGATTGGCGGAGATTGATACCCTACGTTTTGTAGTTTCCAATACGACCGAAGCTGGTATAGTATATGATGATTCTGATAAGTTTGAATATACTCCTCCTAAGACATTCCCCGGAAAGTTGACCAAGTTCTTATATCATAGATTCGAAACCTTTCATGGAGATAAAAACAAGGGGTTGTGATGCTTCCCGTAGAGCTGATCGATGACAACGGTATCATGTTAAAGAAGTGTGTTATGCAGTTGATTGAGTGTTGGGAACTGAGTGATGATTTCAAAAACTGGGTGGAAGAAGCCTGTATTTTCACATCTACTTTGGTGGATCGTATCGTAACCGGTTATCCCAGAGCAACGGAAGCAGAAGAGTGGGAAAAGCTTGGTTACGAAGATCGTATTATGGTAACCGGTGAACCGTTTGCCCTTTGGGTCATTGAATCGGATAAGGATATCAGGGAAGAATTGCCTCTGGATAAGGCTATGACAGATATGCCCGGAATGGACGTGATCTTTACGGACAATCAAAAGCCCTACAAGCAGAGAAAAGTCCGCATACTAAATGGTGCACATACTTCCTTCGTGCTTGCTGCATATCTGACAGGAAAGGATATCGTGAGGGATTCCATGCAGGATGATGATATCCGAAACTTTATGTTAAAGACCATTTATGAGGAAGTGCTCCCTACCTTAAGTCTTCCTGAAGAGGAGTTAAGGACTTTCGCAGGAGAAGTGGTGAACCGTTTTAACAATCCATACGTGGATCATGCACTACTTGCGATCTCCTTAAACTCTGTTTCTAAGTGGAGAGCAAGATGTATGCCCAGCTTCTTAGGGTATGTGGAAAAAATGGGCAAATTACCTGTACATTTAACCTTCTCTCTGGCAGCACTGATGGCGTTCTATACCGGTACCGAGATCAGAGGAAAGGCTTTGATCGGACACAGGGATGGTCAGGAATATAATATTATGGACGATATGACAGTATTGGAATTCTTCCGGGATAACAGTGAAAAAGAAACAAGAGAGTTTGTTGCTGCATTCCTTGGCAGGGAGGATTTCTTTGGTCAGAACTTAAATGAAGTGGCTGGCCTGACCGATGCAGTAACGGCTTATTTAGAAGATATCAAGACAAATGGCATGAGGGCAGCATTATGCAGGATTTCTTAAAGATTCATGAGCATGACAATGTGATTGTGGCACTGCAAACACTTCCACAGAATAAAAAAGTGATTTTGGAAGATGGACGTGTTGTGACAGCAACTGCAGAAATCCCGGCAGGTCATAAGATGTCCATTCAGGATATTTCAGCAGGCAGTGAAGTGATCAAATACGGGTATCGTATTGGGTACGCCAAAAAAGATATCCGAACCGGAGATTGGATTCATACCCACAATGTGAAGACTTCGTTGGGGGATCTGCTGGAGTATACATATGAGCCTGTTTGTGTAAATGGTGCGAGAAGGGAAAAACGTACAGAAGATCCGAATGATAATTGTAGAACAGATAGAAAAATTATCACCATAGGAAAATTGCAGCATATCTTTGTGATGACCGATTGCTGGTAAAAATCCTTCCCAGCACCATAGCGATACTGCCGGACGCAAGGCGTGAATTCCCTTACGAGGGTGCAAAGGAAATGCTGCTTGTTGAGAATATAGAAGATAGAGAGTTTTTAAAAAAGCTATTTGAGACAATGTATGGGGAATTGCCCGAACCGAAAAAGAGAAAGAAATAATATGGATAGAACAAGGAAATCATCATTACATATGTCAGAAAGGATCATTGGGATGGAGAATATAAATTGTCCTTGTAAAAAGATAAAGTGTGAAAGGCCGATGTGTATACTCCATGTCGGCCTTTTTCCATTTGAAGAGATTATTGCTTGTGAACGGAGCGTGGATTGGATTTTTCATATGATCGAAATATACTTGAACAGTGGAGGTGAAACAAAGTGGACTTATGTAAAAATGGGAAAATGCTGTATGAGTTAAGAAGAGCAAAAGGAATGACACAAAAACAAGTGGCGGAACAGTTGGGTGTACTCCCTAAAACTGTTTCCAAATGGGAAACGGGACATGGATTTCCAGATACGTCTTTATTAGCAAAGCTATCAGAGACTCTGGGAGTTAGTGTTGACACTCTATTGTCAGGTGATCTGAATCAAAATATGGAAGAAGTGGGTAATATGAAAAAATTGAAAATTTATGTATGTCCTCATTGTGGAGGATTTATGCATGTCATGGGTGATAGTCAGATTACATGTTGTGGAAAGCAGTTGATACCTTTAAAAGCATCTGAGGTAAATTCTGATCATGTAATGGCCATTGAAGAGATTGAAAACGATTATTATGTAACTTTTCTGCATGAGATGACAAAAGAACATTATATCAGCTTTATTTCTTATGTTACGTTTGATAAGGTTTTAACTGTGAAACTGTATCCAGAACAAGATTCAGCAGTTAGATTTCCACGGTTATATGGTGGGAAGTTTTATTTTTATTGTAATAATCATGGATTGTTTGAATATGATCCTAGAGGAAAAAAGAAAATGAAAAACGAAAAAAAATCAAGTCTGACAGCTTTAATGTCTGCGTTTTCAAGAGCATATGTATATGAACATAGTGAGAATCCTGTATTTTCAGATGAATTTGCAAGGACAATGTTTTTGGAAGCTGATTATAAGCAAATGGAGAGGTATATATCATTAGCGAATGAAGATGTAAAAGATTATGTTTATACAAATTTAGCACCGACACCTATTGGAAGAAGCAGGTTTTGCGAAGATTGCTTAGAAACAGCTATTATAACTGGTACAACGCAGTATGTTATTTTAGGGTGTGGATTTGACACTTATGCTTTTAGAAATAATCATAAAGGTTTGCAGATATTCGAGATAGACAAAGATGTGACGATAGAAGATAAGATGAAGCGGATAGAACAGAGCGGACTTGCAATTCCAGATAATGTTCATTATATAGCTGCTGATCTGTCCAAGGATAATCTGAAAGAAGTATTGAAAAATCATGGGTTTGATGTTAATAAGAAAACATTGTTTTCTTGTCTTGGGCTTTTATATTATCTTTCCAGAGACGAAATTTCAAAACTCTTTGCAAGTATTTCTGAAACAGGAACAGATGGAGATACAGTTGTCTTTGACTGTGCCGATGGGCATTTATTTTCATCAGGAGTTCCAAGAGTAAAAAATATGCTCGCAATGGCCGAAAAAAGTGGAGAAGCAATGAAATCCTGTTTTGGTTATACAGAGTTGGAAAAAGAGCTTGAAAAACATGGCTTTTTGATATATGAATTCCTTAATCGGGACGAAATTCAAAGCAGATATTTTGACAAATGTGATGATGGTATGACGGCCTTTGAAAACATCAATTATGTGCAGGCTGTTTGGAAAAGATAATAAGAGAAGTCTTTAATATTAAAAAGGTGTTGACTCTCACATTATGCGAGGTACTACAATATTTTTGAATTCAAAACCAAAAGATACGGAGATAACTTATTGTGAAACGGCGAATTGTCAGCGGAGCTAACGGCACGATATAATCGGTGCGTTTCACTCCCTGACTGCGCCGCCAGCCGGAGAACCGCATGTTCTTGACGGAGAAACGGCACAGTCTCGTAGGCTTATTCCAGGGGAGCCACCGGCACTTTTGAAATAAGGCTATGAGCACAGGAGTGTCATAGTATCAGAATACATCATCCACAAGCTTAACTGCGCCGGGGCTTCCCGCAGCATCATCAACGATGCCGCTCTTGGAGCCATCCATGGTTATTCCCGTGGAAATCCACGTTTGATCGACAACCTCATGACAGATGTCCTGACTATGGGTGGCCAGCAGCAGCGCCAGGTCATTGACGACGAGATCATCCTCGCTGCAGTCAACAATCATATAGTTGTATTCGACAACGGAACCATCGGGCAGAGTGAAGGGTGAATCAGCGACTCTTTTGTAATAAGCAGTTCTGGAGGCATCTGGATAAAGATCCTGGATGACCGGTGCAATAATGCCAAAGCGGAACTGGGCGACTTCGGCAGCTTTTTTGATATCATAATTTGTAGTTTTCATAGTGAAATCCTCCTTGAGACCATGGAACAGGATGGGAACAGGGAAAGGAATGCCCGTGTCGTGTGGAAGGTGAGAACCGGAAAACACTTAAAACAGCGTCTGCCGGTAATGCGCCGGATTTGCATGGGATTGAAGGAAGGAAAACATGGTCATCCTGTGAAAGGAAGCTGTAAAAGTTGAGAAGGCAGGAAGGGTGCAGATGTACTTGAGGAAAGAAAGAGCGGAGGTTTCCAGGGAGGCGAGAACGCCCAGCCATAGTTCTTTATGTTGCAGAAAAAGAGCGCACCAGCGGTAGAGCATGGAGTGACTGATGGAAAAGCGGAGACAGATCTCCTCAACCGTGTGCAGGTGAAGCAGGTATTCGGAAATGACTCTGAGAATAAAGAAGAGACAATAGGTGCTGTAAGGGATGATCAGGTCCGGGAGGATGGCATGGGTATGCCCGCAAGTGCAGACTACTCTTTGTACCCTGATGGTATGATAGATAGTCCTGCCGGAGATAAAGTCGATCAGGTTCCTGTCATAAGAAGCATGGAACTGACAGGAATGAGAGGCACCACAACAGGGACAGGTCTCCATTTCCGGGGAAAAACCATCCATAAATGACTCAAAAAGAACTTTTGAAGAAGATTTTATACGAATTAGCTTGCAAAACAGTGAATTTTTTCTTATCATAATGATGTCGATGCGACTGTTACCAGCAGAGAGGCCACAACTATTAGGACAAAGATCCTGCACAGGCCCTGCTTACGGCGCATGGAGGTTGAGAGAAAGAAATCTGCGAAAATAATCTGCCGTGGAATTGCGGTAGGTAAGAACTATAAATTGACGCGGGACAATAAGGCGACTCAGCAACTTGCATGGGTACAGCACATGAATATGCTCAGAGCGCAGGTTGAGGAATTTGTAATGGTACAATTGATGGATGAGAAGAGAACGATTCTTTTGTTTTTGTGTGCATATAGATTTTTTTATAGCGTTGTGCTATACTTTAATTGGTTGAATGCTGCAAATTATATGTAGACACGATAAATCGAATGTTAGTCGCTGCATGGCGATTTTTTTACCAAGTTACAGTTAGCTATATCTAACTGATGCGTGAAGGAGCTTATATGAAATTCTATCATTTCGGAGATAAAACAGCCCCGGTCATTCTTTTACTTCCGGGAACCTGCTGTCATTGGAAACGGAACTTTGGCGAAGTGATTCCATTGATTGAAACTGATTTTCATGTAGTTTGTGTATCCTATGACGGTTTCGATGAAACGGAACAAACTGTCTTTCCTGATATGCTGACGGAAACAGAAAAGATTGAACAGTATATACAGGAACAGCTTGGCGGACAAATCTGTGCTGCCTATGGTTGTTCGTTGGGTGGGTCTTTTGTAGGATTGTTGCTTCAGAGAAAGAGAATTCATATCAATTACGCTATCTTGGGCAGTTCCGATTTGGATCAGGACTCCGTTGGGAAAGCGAAGTTGAAATGCAAAATTGCTGTTCCTTTACTGCACAAGATTGTCAGCACAGGAGAATATCCCAAACTCCTTCAGGGCTTGATGGAGAAAAAGAGAACCCCTTACCGAGATAAGTTCATGGCCATGTTTGGCATCGGCAATGGAGGAATGCCCTTCATGCAAAAAGAAAGTGTTTACAATCAGTTCTATTCCGATTTGATAACACCACTGGAAGGGGGTATCTGCGTTTCTGGAACCACAATACATTGCTTCTATGCCGCCAAGATGGGCGACAAATATTTGGAGAGGTATCAGAAGCATTTCAAGAATCCGGTGATACATCATCTTGACATGGAACACGAAGAACTGCTGTTAATGCATCCGGAACAGTGGGCGGAAGAAATCATTACTTTAAGTTGTGCAGAGCATAAGGCGGCACTAAAGTTTTATGCTCCATGTGGAATTTAAGGAGGGTTAAGATGGTATTTCTGGTTGAAAGTATTGTGGCATGTATTCTGTTCACACTGATGATTAAGCTGGTCGCTCATAACCGGCAGAAAGTGTTTACCAACGATTATCCACCCGTGGTGACGGATAAACTCCGTGAATTGGGGATTATTTCGGAAAAACCACCTGCCAAGAAAAAGGACATCATCCGAAAGTTGATTGCGATAGCGGTATATGCTGTACTTTTTGCTCTGCTCCTGCGATATGTCAACGATATTGAAACATTCGGCCATGCTGCGCTGACTGCATACGGATTGTGGTTAGTGGTAGATTGGTATGACTTCTTTGTAATAGACATTCTTCTGGCCCCTTTTGATAAATTCTACAAGGCGTCAGGAATCAGTGCTTTTGACAAAAATGCGGTGCTTTTTCATTTTAAGGGCAGTTTGCGAGGAACAATGATTGGCGTTGCTTTTGCGCCCATTGTTGGTTTAATTGTTACATTGCTATAATCTGAAATAAATAATGAACAAAAATAAAATGTCCAATTGGGACGGCCGGGCCGAATCCGGACAGACAGATACTCCCTTTTCTGATATCTTAAAGAAGCGAAATTACGGTTTCGCTTTTTTAACACACCATAGTTAGCTAAGCCTAACTAAATTCAAGGAGGAACTGTTATGTCTCAATCGACCAATGGAAAGATGCTGAAAGGGCGTGACTTGATTACTGTCGGTATCTTTTCCGCAATTTACTTTGTTATCAACTTTATTTTCATGCTGATGAGTGGCTTCCATCCGATGATCTGGATCTTGATGCCGGCTCTGATTGCCCTGTTTACCGGCGTTCCCTTTATGCTCATGTGTGCAAAGGTACAGAAACCGGGCGCAGTCATCCTGATGGGTTTGATCACTGGTCTGCTTTACTTTGTGACCGGTCAGTTCACAGTTGTTATCCTTGCGACCTTTGCTGTTGGCTGTATCCTTGGCGAGATCGCTCGTGCGGTCACGAAATATAACAGTTACATAGGCAACACGGTTGCATTTGCAATGTTCTCTATCGGCATGACCGGTTCTCCGCTGCCAATCTGGATTATGCGTGAGAGCTTTCTCGCTCAGATTACTCAGCAGGGTATGCCTGCCGATTATGTGGCAACTCTGGAAGCTGTTTCTTCTCCTGCGATGCTGATCGTTATGGTCGTTGCACCTCTGGTTACTGCTGTGATTGGTGCTTTCATTGCCAAAGGGATGTTTAAGAAACACTTTACGAAAGCAGGTATCGTGTAAAATGCCGGGTACAGAAATAAGCCGTTTACGTATTGACCCACGAACCGGTCTGCTCCTACTGGTATTGGCAAACATCATTGCTTTTTCCAACAAAAGCCTCTCAGTGGAGCTTGGTACACTTGGGTTGTTACTCTTTTTGACAGTGCTTTGCGGTCAGCTTCGCTCTGCACTTAAATGGGGCGCTGTGATCATTTTTTTGTTTGCATTGCAATGGTATATCCTACCGGCATCTCCTAAGATCATCGCAACGAGCTTTTCGATTTTTGCCAACTATGCACGCAAGATGCTTCCGTGTCTGATGATTGGCGGCCTGCTGATTTCCACGCTTTCTCTGCGTGAAATTATTGTAGCGTTGCGTTCGTTTCATGTGCCGCAGAAGTTGATTATCTCTATTTCAGTCACATTGAGATATTTCCCGGCCATCAAGGAAGAAATTGCTCACATTGGAGATGCTATGCGACTGAGAAATATCAGCGGTCTTGAAAAAGTGGAAGCTACGCTGGTTCCATTGATGATTTCCGCTACGAATACAGCGGAGGAACTGTCTGCTGCGGCAGTCACCCGTGGGATTGAGAATCCTGCGAAGAAAACCAGTCTGATACAGTTGAAAATGTGTTGCTTTGATTGGATTGTCCTCACAGTCGGCAGTCTGTTTACTGTTGTCGCACTGATATTCTGAAAGGAGACAGCTTATGATAAAAATTGACCATGTTTCCTTCGGATATACAGACGAACAGGAACAGCTTCACGATTTTGATTTACATATCGGCAAGGGCGAATGTATCTTGCTCTGCGGGGAAAGCGGCTGCGGAAAAACCAGTGTTACCAAATTGATCAATGGTCTGATCCCGCACTTTCAGGAGGGCTGCACTCTGCAAGGAAACGTAACTGCGGCGGGACTTTCTGTCGCCAATACGGAAGTTTATGAACTGGCAAAGCACATTGGCTCTGTATTCCAGAACCCCAAAAGTCAGTTCTTCAATCTGGATACAGACAGCGAGATTGCTTTTGGTCTGGAAAATGAGGGAATGCCCCCGGAACAGATGAAAGAGCGCATAGTAGAAACCGTATCCGCATTGCAGATTCAGAACCTTCTCCGGCGCAATATCTTTGCATTGTCTGGCGGCGAAAAGCAGATGCTTGCTTTTGCCAGCGTTTATGCCATGTCTCCGGCAATTTATGTGTTGGATGAACCGACCGCTAATCTGGATGAACAGGCAATCGAGCGTCTGCGTCAGCAGATCATATTACTGAAAAACCAGGGGCATACGGTAGTCGTAGCAGAACACAGACTATATTTTCTGGCTGACATCATCGACCGAGCAATCTACATCCGTGATGGAAAACTGCTTCATAGCTTTACGGGTAAAGAATTTTGCAATCTATCCGATGAGAGAAGAAAAGAATTGGGACTTCGTACCATCCGGCAGACAAAACTTGATCTTCCCGAGGTAACTTGTTCAGAAGATAAGGTTGGTCTGACAGTAACCAACCTTGGCTGTGCATATAAGAAAGGACCGAATGTTTTTGAACACCTTTCCTTCCATGCTGCACCGGGCGAAGTGGTTGCAATCACCGGGCATAACGGCGCTGGTAAAACAACGCTGGTTCGCTGCCTTTGTGGTTTGATGAAAGAATCTTCCGGTACAATTTCTCTGAATGGAAAAGTACTGAAACCGAAACAGCGTCAAAAGGCCGGTTTTCTGGTTATGCAGGATGTCAACCATCAGCTTTTCTATGACAGCGTATGGAACGAATGCGAACAGGCTGCCGGTGAGAATGCCGAAGGTACCCAAATAGAGACTGTTTTGAAGCAGTTTGATTTACTGAATTTCCGGGAAAGACATCCGATGGCACTTTCCGGTGGGCAAAAGCAGCGTCTTGCCATTGCTACCGCAGTTTTATCGGAGAAGAAGCTGCTGATCTTTGACGAACCTACCAGTGGGCTGGATTATCGACATATGTGCGAATGAAGGTATTCTTGAACAAAAAGGAGGTGTCCGATATGCAAAAACTCACTATGAATTGTACCGATGCGATTCCCGTCGCTGCCAGCAATGGCTGCAGCGTGTTCCAATTTCGCAATGATACGGGCGATGGAACTATCACGCTGTACGAAGTGTTCCCCGGTGTGGCGCTTGCGTACAATGATTTTCATATGAAATATTACGATTCCAGCTATCAGCCGGGAAGCAATATGTTTTGCATCGACTATTGCCGTGAGGGCAGATTGGAGTACAAAGCCGCCAATGATGCATATTCTTATGTTGAAGCGGGCGACCTGAAAATGGATCGCAGATTGACTCATACCGGACGATTTGAACTTCCCCTCGCACACTACCACGGTGCTATGGTCTGCTTTGATATGGACATTGCCAACCGGTCGATTCATGAAGAAATAAAAAACTTTCCGGTTGACTTGAAGGCATTACAGGAAAAATATTGTTCTGATGCATACCCGATGGTAATCCACAAGCCTGATTCCATCGAGCATATATTTGATGAATTATACAAAGTTCCGGAGAAAATTAAACGCTCCTATTTCAAAATCAAAGTTCTGGAACTTTTGCTTTATCTGGATGCACTGGAGCTTCCGGAACGTGCGGAGGAAAAGCCGTATTTCTACAAGACACAGGTAGAAAAGATTCGTGCTATCCAGCAGTTCCTCGCTGAACACATGGATGAAAATTATACGCAGGAAGAATTGTCGGCACGATTCGATATTCCGCTGACACCGATGAAAAAGTGCTTCAAATCCATGTTTGGAAACACCATCGGTGGATGGCTGCTTCAGTACCGCATGAATCAGGCGGCAGTTCAGCTCAGAACAAAACGAAACCTAAGCGTTGCAGAAATCGCCGGGAATGTGGGTTATGACAGTCCCAGCAAGTTTGCCCTGGCCTTTCGCAAGGTCATGGGAATGTCACCCACCGAATATCGAAACCGAAGCCACTGAAAACGATTGTCCAATCAGAACTTTACGGACGTAGTGGAGCGGAGAAAAAATCAGAGAATTGTTATGATATGGATGGTGCTGTTTGCATCATCCATTCACTTTTTAAGGAGGCGAGTTTTTTGAATCAAACAAATCAAGAAAAAAAAGGCTGGATGTCCAGTCTCTTATCTTATGCGGAAGGAAGCAAAAAGGAGCTTCTGATTTCCATGATACTGTCTGTTATCAGTATCGTTTCCGGGTTATTGCCGTACTATTGCTTGTACCGAGTGCTTGACTTATTCATTCTTGGCGCAATCGGTACTGCTGAAATTTTAGCATGGTGTGGTGTCGCACTGGCTGCGTATATCGTGAAGGTGCTGTTCTTTGGCATTTCAACCGGATTATCGCACCATGCAGCCTACACTATTTTGGAAGGATTGCGTCTTCAGGTTGCAGACCGATTTCTCCACGCTCCGCTTGGTGAGGTTACATCCCATTCTATCGGTGAGATTAAAGGTGTCATCGTAGATAAGATTGAAGAAATCGAACCACCGCTGGCACATATGGTTCCGGAAGGCAGCGGGCATATTGTACTGCCGGTTATCAGCTTTGCAGCACTGTTCGCAATCGAATGGCGAATTGCATTGGCTTCGCTGGTCACTATACCGCTGTCACTGGTCTGCATGATGCTGACTTTTCAGATCAGCGGCAAGAATTTTGAAAAATACAATCAGTCCAACGCTTTTATGAACAGCACCATCGTGGAGTATATTGAGGGTATTGAAGTAATTAAGGCATTTGGCAGAGCTGGTATGTCCTTTGAAAAATACGCAGGTGCAATTCATAGTTACAAGACCTTCGTTATCAAGTGGTTCAGTTCCACCTGGGTTACTATGAAGCTGGCGTTTGCACTGTTTCCCGCTACATTACTCGGAACGCTCCCTGTAAGTTTGCTGCTGGCATCAAACGGAACGATTACAGTGGCACAGGCTGCTTTGTGTGTCATGCTCTCTATGTCCATGGTGGTATCTCTGGCAAAGCTCGAAGTTTTTTCCAACAACATCAAACAGATGCAGATGACCGTGGAAGAAGTTCAGTCTTATCTGGATATACCGGAACTTCCTGAACCCGAACAGGGTGAAATTTTGCGAGGGGTTGATGTACAGCTGAAAGATGTTCATTTTTCCTACACAGGAAATACCGCTGACGAGGTTCTGCATGGCATTGACCTGACGCTGCCGCAGGGAAGTTTTACTGCGCTGGTTGGGCCATCTGGCGGCGGTAAATCCACAGTTGCAAAACTGATTTCAAGATTTTGGGATGTAACAAATGGAGAGATTCGAATTGGCGGTGTCCCGGTGCAGGAAATGACGCTCGCACAATTGGCTGATACCGTCAGCTTTGTGGCGCAGGATAACTTTCTGTTTCGATGCTCTCTCAAAGAAAATATCCGCTTGGGAAATCCCAAAGCAACAGATGAGGAAGTTTACGCAGCTGCTAAAGCGGCGAGGTGTGACGAGTTTATCTGTAAACTTCCTCTTGGGTATGATACCCCGGCTGGCGAAGCCGGCAAGCGCTTGTCAGGCGGTGAGAAGCAGCGTATTGCCATTGCACGAATGATTCTGAAAGATGCTCCTATCGTTATTCTGGACGAAGCGACGGCCTTTACAGATCCGGAAAACGAAGATAAGATCCAGCGCAGTATTACAGCCCTGACCAAGGGTAAAACACTGCTGGTCATCGCTCATCGTTTGTCTACCATCAAAAATGCGGATAACATCGTAGTTTTAAAAGATGGTGCGATTCTTGCACAAGGCAGGCAGGAAGAACTGTTGAAAACCTGTCCGCTTTATATGCAGATGTGGAACACCCATATCGGCGCAAGAAATTGGGCGGTTTCTGCCATGGAAAAGGAGGTGCAGTAAATGTTCAAGACAATTAAACGAATCATTGAATGGTGCGGTACGTTCAAGAAAAGGCTATATATCGGTTTTATTTTTTCTTTCTTTGCTTCCTGGTTCGCAGCTATGCCCACTATGGTGGCGGCTTACACTATTGGCTTACTGGTCGACAGTCAAATGAATGGAACGGCTTTTGATCGTAAATGGATTTGGCTGAGTTTTGTGTTGATTGCCCTCCTTGTACTGTTTCGCTTTCTGTTTGATTATCTGCGAGCAAAGTTTCAGGAGACCATAAGCTATGAACTGGTGGCTCGTGACCGTCTGGCTATCGGTGAAGCCTTAAAGAGAGTATCTCTTGGCTACTTCCAGCAGGTGAATACAGGTAATATACTGAACTCCATTACTACCGGTTTGCACACTCTGGAAAATATGGGTATGCGTATGGTGGATGACTTTGTAGGCGGATACCTGAACTTCCTGTGCGTTTTCCTGTTCCTACTGTTTGTGGGTCCGGTCGTTTCCCTGATTGCACTTGGCGGCGCAACGTTATCTTTCTGTTTTCTTTTGCTTGTATCCAAATACAGTAAACGAAATGCACCGGTATCTGCAAAGGCTACGGAAGATCTAACTGCGGCAACTCTGGAATATGTCCGTGGTCTGCCGGTTGTAAAATCCTTTGGTCAGGGCGGTGCATCGATTGCGGCAATGCGGAATGCATGCAAGGACAGTAAGGACATCCACATGAAAATCGAATGGGGCTACATCCCGTCCAACTGCCTGCACCTGTTCGCTCTGAAATTGGCATCTGTTGCTTTGGCAGCAGCATCCTGCTATTTTGGTCTGACCGGAGAAATGTCCTTCTCCATGATGCTGGCGTTCTTATTTTTCTCGTTCAGCATTTTCGCAAGTCTGGAGCCAATCAGTGACAGCGCACATATTCTCGGTGTTATTGATAACGCCATGGATCAGCTGGAAGAATTAAAGGTGAACAATTTCATCGACCGTGGTGGAAAGGATGTTCCGCTTCACAACCACGATATTGAATTCAGAAATGTGGATTTTGGGTACGATGAAAGAACCATTCTGCATGACGTCAGCTTCCATATTCCTGAAAAGACGATGACTGCCATCGTCGGCCCTTCCGGCAGCGGCAAGTCCACGATTTGCAACCTGATTGCTCGTTTTTATGATGTACAAAACGGGAGTATCCTCGTAGGCGGTCACGATGTTCGTGAAATGACCTGCGACAGCCTTTTGCAAAATATCTCTATGGTGTTCCAAAACGTTTACCTGTTTAACGATACTATTCGCAACAACATTCGCTTTGGTAATCCGGAAGCAACAGAGGACGAAATCATTGTAGCTGCCAAAGCAGCAAGGTGTCACGATTTTATCATGGCCCTTCCCAATGGTTATGATACAGTAGTTGGTGAGGGCGGCGGTACGTTGTCCGGTGGTGAAAAACAACGAATCAGCATTGCCCGTGCCATTCTGAAAAATGCGCCTATCATCATTTTGGATGAAGCCACCGCAAGCATTGATCCGGAAAATGAACATCTGATTCAGCAGGCGCTCACGAAATTGACTGCCGGAAAAACAGTCATCGCGATCGCACACCGTCTGGCGACTATCGAACACGCAGATCAGATTCTTGTTGTTGATAACGGACACATCGTGCAAAAAGGCACACACAGCGAATTGATTACTCAAAGGGGTTTGTATCAGCGCTTTATCAGTATCCGTGAGGAAGCGGAGCTGTGGGATTTTAGGGATGGAATGTCCGGGAGAAATGTAAGAAGATAATAGTAAAGGATGTAAAAATGAAGGCTATAGTATTAGATATTGAACCAATTGATAATGTGTAAGTAATAGTGCCCCGCGTTTTCAATTTTATATCCGGGATATCGGATGTTATGGTATAATCTTCATATCAGTTGGAAAAAATACCGCAAAAAGAGGTTTGGCCATGAACAATGAATTAATGAAAGAAGCAACAGAACTACAGAGTCAGCTGGTAGAATGGAGAAGAGGACTCCACCAGATTCCCGAGGTGGGAATCAATCTGCCTAAAACCATATCTTTCCTCAAAGAAAGATTAGATGAAATCGAAATTCCATACAAAGTGCATGAAGAGATTTCCTGCATCGAAGCAACAATTGGTTCCGGCGGAAAATGCTTTCTCCTTCGCAGCGATGTAGACGCGCTTCCGGTAAGAGAAGAAGCCGATGTCCCATTCAAATCAACAAACGGATGCATGCACGGATGCGGGCATGATATGCATGGAACCATTTTATTAGGTGCAGCAAAGCTTTTGAAAGCACACGAAAAGGAACTGAAAGGAACCGTGAAATTGTTATTCCAGTCAGGAGAAGAAGTGTTTAAAGGTGCCAGGGCAGCAGTAGAAGCAGGTGTGTTGGAAAATCCTCACGTAGATGCTGCATTTGCTATGCATGTAATTGCTATGATACCGGTTGGAGTGATAATGACAGGAAAAGAACCAATGGCATCAGTAGATGGATTTAAGATCACGCTCACAGGTCATGGTGGTCATGGGTCTATGCCGGAGGGCTGCGTAGATCCTATTAATGCAGCAGTTCAGGTATATCTTGCACTCCAGTCCCTGATTGCCAGAGAAGTGGGCGGAACGGAGGAGGCAGTTCTAACCATTGGACAGTTAACAGCCGGTGAGGTAGCCAATGTAATCCCGGAGCGTGCGGTTCTTCAGGGAACACTGCGAACATTTAAGAAAGATGTCCGTGAAAGAATTGTAAATCGAATCAGAGAAGTCGCTAATGGTGTGGCGATGACTTATCGTTGTCAGATGGACTATGAAGCTTTAAGTGCTTGCCCAAGTGTGATTACAGACGATGAGGTAACTGCACAGGTGGAGGAGAGTATTCATTCCTTAATTCCGCAGGCGCGAGTTATGCGTGGTGCCCATGGAATGGGTTCTGAAGACTTTGCAGAAATTACAGACAAGGTACCGGCTTCCTATTATATGCTGGGAGCAGGTCCGGAAGATCCGGCAAAACGTCTGGGGCAGCACAACCCTAAGATTGAGTTTAATGAGGATGTTTTAAGTACAGGCGCAGCGATTTATGCCAAGGTCGCAATAGACTGGCTGGAAAAGAATGTATAAAACAGAAGCAGAAAGAAAGTCCCTTCTCACATGAAAAATTGTGTGAGAAAGGACTTTTTAAAGGTCGTGAAATGTTTCGGGTAACTGCCTTAAGCGGGTAGCCTAGTAATTTTCTTTACGAACCTCAAAATAACTCTGAGGGTGTTTGCAGACAGGGCAAACCTCAGGAGCCTTGGTACCTACAACAAGGTGGCCACAGTTACGGCACTCCCACAGGGTTACGCCGCTCTTTTCAAATACCTGTGCAGTCTCAACGTTGTGCAGCAGAGCACGATACCGCTCCTCGTGTGCTTTCTCGATGGCAGCCACACCGCGGAACTGTTCAGCCAGCTCGTGGAAGCCTTCTTCATCGGCCTCCTTAGCCATGCGGTCATACATGTCGGTCCACTCGTAATTCTCGCCTTCAGCAGCGTGAAGCAAATTGGCAGCAGTATCGCCCAGTTCGCCAAGAGCCTTGAACCATAGCTTTGCGTGTTCCTTTTCATTCTCAGCGGTCTGAAGGAACAGAGCAGCAATCTGCTCATATCCTGCTTTCTTTGCTACAGATGCAAAATATGTATATTTGTTGCGGGCCTGAGACTCACCGGCGAAAGCTTCCCACAGATTCTTTTCGGTCTTGGTGCCTGCATAGGGATTGCCTGCAGGAGCAGCAGGAGCTTCTTCAACTTTGGTGAAAGCACTTTTGGGCTTCTTGCAGATAGGGCATATAAAATCATCGCTCATAGGACCTTCGTGAACATATCCACAGATAGTACATTTCCATTTTTCCATTGCAATTTCCTCCATATTGAGTATGTAATTTAATGAATTTATTATACAACTTTTGGATAAAAAAGGCAATAGTCAATCCGTTCTGATAGTATGCACCGCCTTCATACGAGCCACCTCAGATGGAAGTACACCAAACTGCCACTTAAAAACTTTTGTAAAATAGGACAAATCCGAAAATCCGCATTCCATAGCGGCCTTAGAAACAGAACAGTTCCCTGAAAGCAGCAGGTCTCTGGCATGCCGGCAGCGCAGAAACTGCACATATTCCATGACTGTCATTCCGGTAATACTTTTAAACTGTCTTGAAAAATAGAATCTGCTGAAGCCTGCATGCGAAGCTACGCTTTCTACATTGATACATTCCTGAAAATGCTCCCTGATATAGATCATCCCTTTCTTTATCATGTCGTCATTTCCCGGGCTTTGTTTCTCGCTGATATAATTGCGGCACAGATATGCGACAAAGGAGATGATTTCTCCCCGTACCATTGCTGTATAATATGGCAGTCTGTTATCCAGTTCTATGACTATTTTTTGAAAAAGGTCGCACCCTGAAGAATCGGTGACATCCTCCGTAAAATGAATGTTCTCAACATCGATACCAAACTCTTTCAAAAAATCAGTATAAACAATAAGGCAATAATATTCTATTTCTTTTGTATCGGCGACAGTATAATGGATATCCCCTGAATTGATGACAATCAAGCTTCCGGGCTTCATTTCCACGGGCTTTGAGTTAATGATAGCCCTGCCTTCTCCAACAGTGCAGTAGAGGAATTCTATGTTCTCATGCCAATTGGAGAGACACCCTTTGCCTTCTTTATCAACATGATCATAATGAAAGATAATCGGCAGTTCATTGCGAAATAAATGATTTTCATAGCGGCTCATACAATACTCCTTAAAAAGCACAAAATTACCAAACTTAAGCAAGATATTTATTTCCTGCACTCATTATAATACATTATAATGAATTTGTTAATTTATTTTACTGCAAAAGTGGAAAGGAGTTTTCTATGTACTTATTACCGAAACCGCAAAAAATAATAATGAACGCCGGATTTTTAAAGGAAAAATCAGTATATGTGAAAGAATTTGAAGGAGACGAGCGTATATTAAAGGCTTTGAAAAAGCTGCCATGCAGTGAACAGGGAACAGAGCTGGAAATCAAAATAGAAGGTACTGGCTCTGAAGGGTATACCCTTGTCATTGAGGAGAGCAAGATTACAATAATTGCTGCCGGTCCTGCCGGTGCTTTCTATGCCATTCAGACCTTGCGGCAGATTTTGGACAATGAAGAAGTGCCCTGCCTTTTGATTGAAGATGAGCCGGGCTTTGCTTACAGAGGCTTTTACCATGATGTTACGCGAGGGAAGGTTCCCAAGGTGGAAACCATCAAGGCACTGATCGATACCATGGCGTACTATAAGATGAATTCACTGCAGCTTTATATTGAGCATACTTTTCCTTTTAAGGAGTTGGGCAATCATATTGAGAAGACCGGATATCTCACGCCGGAGGAAATCAAAGAGCTGGATGATTACTGCTATGAAAATTTCATCGAATTTATTCCCTCCATCGCTACGTTCGGTCATCTGTATGAGCTCCTGGAAAGGGAAGAATATCGGGAATTGCGGGAGATAGAGGATTTTGAGGAGGATCAGATCTTCTGGCGTGAAAGAATGGCACATCACACCATTGACCCCACCAATGAAAAGAGCATCGAAGTGATCAAGAGTCTGCTGGATCAGTTCATACCTTTATTCAGAACAGACAAATTCAACATTTGCTGTGATGAGACCTTCGATCTGAAAAATGGAAAGCATAAAGATCAGGATACCGGTCGGCTTTATATTGACTTTGTGAAGAAGATCATTGTGCACCTGGAATCCAAAGGAAAGAAAGTGATGATGTGGGCTGACATTTTGCTCCAGCATCCGGAGACGATTAAAGAACTGCCTGGGGACGTGGAATTTTTAAACTGGAAGTACAGTGCAGAGCCTGCTGAGGAACAATTTGCAACCTTTGGCAATCTTGATTGTGTGCAGATCGTATGCCCCGGAACCAGCTCCTGGTCGAGACTGGTGGAAGGAATTCATGTGGGAAGTAAGAATATCCTGAAGCTGGGTGAGTATGGATATAAATATCATGCCAAAGGTATGCTCAACACCAACTGGGGAGACTACGGCAATCCCTGCAGCCTGGAGCTTGCCATGCATGGGCTCGTGCTGGGAGCATCTAAGTCCTGGAATGCCGAAACAGATAAGGATAAATATTTTACAGAAAGCATTAATTATCTACTTTATAAAAATAAAGAGGCAGTTACTTACCTTACACTGCTTGATGAGGCACACAGTAAGCTTAGCTGGAACATGCTGGCATATTGTTATTCCAACTGTATCTACGAGAATAAGTTTGAAATCAAATACCCTGCCAGAGAAGATCTGCTCAGTGCACAGAGTACCTGTAAGAATATCGTGGAGAAGCTTAGTAACGTTGAATGGGAGTGCGATGAATATCGTCAGGAAATCATGATCGCAGCGGAAGGTATCATGGTAATGGCAGAGTTGTTTGGCAAGTTGGCCGGTTATGAAATCGAAAGGTACTCTGACACAGAACAGTGGCTTAAGAAGTACCGTATAAAATGGGTGGAAAAGAATAAAGAGAGCGAATTATGCGAAATTGAGAAGATGTTCCGTACACTTGAAAATCAATAATGGTATGTTGTAGAACAGCCGGCTGGCTGATTCCTGATTCTGGGCTCGGTCAGCCGGCTGTAAATATTTGGAGTTTTTTGACCAATCAGCCGGAAAACAAATCAAGTTGTTTCCATGGTTTTCCGGACTTTGGAAAGCCGGAAGATGACTACCGCAGAGATGACAGCCATTGCTGTCAGGAAAATATAAATCAGGATATAAACGGTATTCTGGGTGAGAAGATTGCCCATATATTCGGTACTCATTCCATTTACCAGACCGCTCACGCCATCTAACAGGGTATGGAAGGCAAGACAGATAAGAACGCCTTTCAGATCCTGTTTTTGGGTTACATAGTAACATACAATCAGTGACATGGCAGTATGACTGATCATAGTCAGAATCCTCTCGTAACCTGCCAGACAGAAAATGTAGGCAGGTGTAGTAAGAAAGGTGTCTTTTAGCGTAAGCAGGCCGGCGGTATCCACGCCCAGGGCGGCAGTCTGTTCCACTATGATATCAAAGGTACCTGTATTGATCATGACTGCATAAACAAGATTGTTGATATAGGTGATGCCGATCAGAATCATTGCTTCGATGCCGCCATGTCCCAGACCGGCAGCCAGGCCACGCTCAAAAGTAAGCTCTTTTCTGAGAAGCTTAGCCACTACGTAGCGGCCTGCCACTTCGAAAAGTCCGGCGGTAAAGGCCAGAATCAGTACATAAGCCACATAATGCGCCATCACAAAATCCTGAAAATCCGGCAGCAGACCAAGGACAGTCAGAATCGGTGTCCTTATCAGTATCTGCGTGACAGAGAAGCCTGCCGCGCCCAGAAACCAGGCAGATACCACTTTTTTCTTCCGATGAGTCACCGCATAGACGATCAGCAGGATAACAGGCAGAAATAAACAGATGCATAATGTTAAAATCATTGCTGCAATTGATGCTACACTTACCATTCACTATACCTCCTTCCTTTGACCATTTTTCAGATAATAAATAAAAGAATACAGCACAGGTACTAATATCATAATAAGAAACAGCGCAACCATCAGCCATTCCATGTATACAAAGGCATTTATAAGCATCAGGATACCGCATATTACCCATAAATAGCCCGCCATCCGATGGGTGTGGTTCCAGTTCTCTTCATCATTTAAGGTCCAGGGCAGTTTGATTCCGATGGTATAATTCTGTCTGCATTTTGGCATATAATTTCCAAGGATGATAAACATCAGAGAAAGAATGATCATCATATATCGGCTGATATCCAGGTCGTATCCAAGGGCGGACGCATAAATTGTTGCGCAGCAGAGAATAGACACTACAGGACAGATCCACAAGATGATTTTAAAGATTTTCTGCCCAGTGTTCTGATATTTAGGGTCATGACTGGTGAACGCAATACAGATTACATGGGCGGACAGGATAAAAAGCGGCAGACCGAGAACTGCAAATGGTTTGCTGCTCCATCCGTTTGGCGTGCCGTCAGAATCAAAATGCGTGGGCATAGAATCCGGCAGACGGTCCCACAAAAGGATTCCTGCCAGAATCGGCAGCAGGATTAAAATACAGGTAAGAATAAAAGTTTTCCGATGTTTTTCCATCAGTTGTCTCCTTTCAGCGTAGATAACCAGAGCATGACCTCTTCTACTACGGAAGTATTCAGGGAATAATAGATATAGTTCTTTTGCCTGGTTTCTGTAATCAATTCCGCTTTCTTTAAAATGCTTAAATGATAAGATATGGTAGCGCCGGTCATGTCAAAATGACTTCCGATTTCTCCGGCAGAGAGGGTTTCTTTTTTCAAAAGTTCCATAATTTTACGACGGACCGGATCAGATAGCGCCTTAAAAGTTTCTGCAAATGCCATGCTCACCTCCTGCTATTTAGAAAAATTTCTAAATAATATTATAACATCCAGTTGAGCGGAGAACAAGAAGAATATAGAAAAATATCTAAATAGATAAAGTCTGAAATATGCCATTTCTTCTACAAAAATTAAAATAGGTGTGGTATATTATAATTATAGTTCTAATCAGGAGGGATATTCAGATGAGCATGCCATGTGTGAGCAAAGAGAAAACAGAAAAAATTATCATTCCGGAAGGTACCACAAGAATCGATGACTGCGCCTTTGAGGGCTGTGAAGCACTGCGTGAGGTGATTCTTCCGTCTACACTGCAAGAGATAGGGGGCAGGGCATTTAATGGCTGCAGCAACCTGGAAAAGATTGTGCTTCCTCCTGCACTGACTTTCATCGGCGGCAATGCTTTTAAAGACTGTGTCAGTCTGAGGCTGCTCGTTTTGCCCTGCATTGAGGGAGTCTGTTCTACTGCATTCGTGGACTGTAAAGATTTAGCATTGGTTTTGCCGGATGGTTCCTTTATCATGGCTGAGGAATTTGAACCTTGGCCTAAAAGATATAATCCCTGGGAAAGAAAATGGGTTTATGGACTGCCTGTTACCTATACTGAAGTTCCCAACAGCTGCTTTGCCTGGTGTTATTGGCTGAATGAAATAGAACTTCATGGCGGGATTACGAAAATCGGTGATGAGGCTTTCAGAGATTGTACAGATCTGCACTATCTTGGAATTCCTTCTTTGGTGACTGAAATTGGGGAAGGTGCTTTTCGGGGAAGTGCAATCGTACAGATTGTAATTCCTGAAAGTGTAACAAGCATTGCGGAGGATGCATTTGATGAACGTGTTTATGAAGAGGAACCTTTGGAGGAACTGATGATTTTTGGAAAACCCGGGTCATATGCACAGGAATATGCGATAGCACATGGTTTTGATTTTCACGAGTGTGACGGAAGTTGGGAAACGACACCGCCTGAACTTCCCGGACAGACAGACCGGGCAGAAACGGCTTCTCAGCTGCCGGACATTCTTTTGCCGACAGATGCCAGCGACCCTTGTAAGCGAGTATGGACGTATGGCAGATTGAACAAGATTGAAATTCCGGAAGGGGTGAGGAAGATTGCCCCCAATGCTTTAAAGCACAATTATTTTTTGACGGAAGTTATGTTGCCCACTACTCTGGCAGAGATTGGAGAGGAAGCATTTGAATTCTGCAGCAAGCTGAAAATAATTACGATTCCCGAAGGTGTTGTGGAAATCGGAGAGCGTGCATTCGCATCCTGTGCTATGCAGGAGATTACAATTCCGGAAGGTGTTGTAAAAATTGGAGCCAAGGCGTTTGATATACAGTCACTTACCGAAATTGTACTGCCTGCCAGTGTGACCGAAATCGGAAAGGAGGCTTTTGGGCGTACTGAGTTGTTTGGGGTGGTCGTGTTTATCAAAACTATCCATGCGCCTGCCGGGTCTTATGCAGAGAAGTATGCTCTTGAAAATGGATTTCGGTTTGAGGCGATATAGGAGTGTTTTGCTCTTGACAACGTTAATTTTTGTGTTATGATGAAGAAAGTAAAACGAAAGGAGAATTGTATGTTAAGCATTGTAAGTATGGAGGTTAAGGCTAACTAAATAGTGCAGAGGGAAGCTCTTATGATATGTGGTGGAAAATCACGCTTGGAGTGTGCCCTTAAGCCGATATGGATTATCGGCGTATCTGCCTTTATAATGCTTATCATACTTTACCATAGAAGTCGCAGTAGAATGGTTGATTGAGAGTCAGCTATCCGGTTACACCCGGAATGAGCGATATTAAGAGAGCATGGCAGCAGTGTCGTGCTTTTATTATTTTCAGGGACAGCAGAAGCGAAAATGTGTCCGGACGGTACGGAACGGAATGATTTCCGTGAAATACTTGTTTGGCGGTTGCAGTATGTCTTTGACTATGAACACAGGTATTATGCTTTTTTTAGCAGATGTCTGTGTTTTTTTATTCTATAGGAAATTGCTCCGCATTTCCCTATAGAATAAAAAGCCCCTCCGGGCAGGATCGCACTGCGGCGGAGCGGAAGATGGCTGCTTCGCAGCCCCGCCGCAGGCGGAGAATTTCGCTTTGTGAAATTCTTATTTATATGGAAATGACATGGCTGGTGTGGATAAAAGGCATCAAGCATTATCGAGGCAACGGATCATAAGGAAAAGAGGAAAGAAAATGAATCGTACAGAACAAATTTTGGAAATGGATAAAATCAAACAGCGGTGGGCAGATCTTGCGCTGACGGACTGGGCAAAAGAAGAAATCAGTAATACAGTTCCCTGCCTGTCACAAGCGGAACTTAACGTGAAGCAGGCAGAGACAACAGAGGCCAGAAAACTGTTGGAACAGGGTGGAAATCCGCCTTTGGTATCATTAGCCGGTCTTCAGGGATGGACCACGATTGCAGAAAAAGGAGGGTGTTTGACGGCTAACCAGTTAGAAGAACTGGGCATGGCGCTTACTGCCATAAGAAGAATGAAATCGTATCTGGCGCGGTTTAAAGGAATGGAGATGTCTTTGCCCTATTATGAAGAGGAACTGGATCCTCTGGAGGAACTGGAACAGGAAATTCGAGTACAGATTCGAAACGGGCAGGTAGATGACCTTGCCACAAAGCTGCTGCATACGTTGCGCAGAGACATAGAGCGAACAAGAGAACGAATGAGGGAGAAAGCAGAAGCTGTGATCCGCGGCAATAAAGAATGCATGTCGGATCATTTCAGTACTGTCAGGAACGGGCGAATATGTATTCCGGTGAAAAAAGAATACAAGTTCCGAATTCCGGGAACGGTCATCGACAAATCTTCTACAGGTAATACCTTATTTATCGAACCGGTAGCAGCCGGAAAATATTATGAAGAGCTGCAGGAGCTCCTGATAGAGGAAGAAAACGAAGTGCGCAGAATTCTATTTACACTGACAGCAGCAGTGGCAGATGGTACAGAGGTTTTGAAGCATGACAGAAAAGTCATGGAGAAGCTTGATTTTATTTTCTCAAAAGGAAAGTTGAGTCTGGATTATGACGGTGTGGAGCCTCAGATTCAGATGGAGAGGAGGATTCTGCTGAAGGACGGCCGTCATCCTCTTATGGACCGCAAAGTAAGCGTACCGCTGCAGTTTGAAATCGGTAATGGTGTAAACGGAATCATTATTACCGGTCCCAATACCGGAGGAAAGACGGTAGCGATTAAGACGGTAGCGCTAAACTGCATGATGGCCCAGTGCGGTCTCCATGTGGCGGCAGCAAAAGCAAGTATCTGTATGAACAGCAGTTACCTGTGCGATATCGGGGATGGGCAGAATCTTGCAGAAAACTTGTCTACATTCTCGGCACACATCACAAATGTGCTGGAAATCTTGCGAAAAGTGGACAGGGAAAGTCTGGTGGTTATGGATGAGCTTGGATCAGGAACGGATCCTACGGAAGGGATGGGGATTGCAATCGCTATTCTGGAGGAATTGAGAAAAAGCGGTGCTCTGTTTCTGGTGACGACTCATTATCCGGAGGTGAAGCAGTATGCTGAGAGGCAAGAAGGAATATTGAATGCCAGAATGACTTTTGATAAAGAAAGTCTGCAGCCGCTTTATCAATTAGTGATTGGAGAAGCCGGAGAGAGCTGTGCCTTTCATATCGCCAGAAGGCTGGGGATGCCGGTGAAGATGCTTGCCTGTGCGGCGGAAGCGGCTTATGGGAAGCAGGTACTGTCCTGTGAGAAGGGAATCAGCGCAGGTAAGCAGAAAGAAACAGCTTCAAAACTGAAGAAAGCCTCAACGGATGGCCTTTTACAGAAACCGGAGAAGAAATTTAATCTTGGTGACAGTGTCATGGTGTATCCGGATAAGAAAATAGGCATTGTCTGCAAGACTGCCAATGAGAAAGGCGTCCTGCAGGTGCAGATGCCGGATAAAAAGATCTGGATCAACCATAAAAGAGTGAAGCTGCATGTAGCAGCTGCAGAACTTTATCCCGAAGATTATGACTTTTCCATTATTTTTGATACGGTGGAGAATCGGAAACTGCGCCATCAAATGGGGAAGCATCATGTGGAGGGAGCGCAGATTCAGATTGACGAAACCTGTTGAGGAGCTGGCGCAGTAGTGGGATATCTCTTGTATCAACATGGATAAGGGATTCCAGGAGCATAGTGTGTTCCGGGTGGGTCAGTAAAAAGTCCACGAGGACCTGAGAATCTTCACTCAAACTGCTTGCGGATAAACATGTATTTGTGGATATGTGTCCCAGTAGGAAATTCATATCGACACGGAAAAAATCTGCAATTTTTCCCAAGGTGAGGAAGTCGGGTTCTCTTTTATTGTTTTCGTACATGCTGATGGTGGATTTGGAAATTTGCAAAATGTCGGCTAGCTCAGATTGCGATAGCTCATGGGTGGTGCGTAGATATTGTAATCTTTCTCCAAATGATGACATATTAGGCATCCTCCGATTGACAATTGATACAACTTGTCATATAATATAACAAAAGAGAGCCGACAGCTAGATGTCTAGCCGCTTTCGGTTTTCAGGTTCATTATACTAAAAAAGTAGTCGCCCTTATACCGGTCAAAGCATAGAGGGCGATTACTTTTTGTCTTTATGATTCATGATTGCAACGATTAATCCTGCAACTGCTACTATCAGCATTAATTCCTCATATGTACTCAAGTGTATCACCGCCTTCCCGTGTTGCAAGTAAAGCGGCCTTCATCGCCCCATCGGCTCCCTCAATTATAATTATACACGAAACGTGAATTGGTTACAATATGTAAATTGATTATTATTCATTAATTCTTAAGGAAGAAATGATTGCAAGAATGTTAGAGAGTATATTATACTG
The DNA here is from genome assembly GCA_017465845.1 of Lachnospiraceae bacterium. GTDB lineage: Bacteria > Bacillota > Clostridia > Lachnospirales > Lachnospiraceae > Acetatifactor. The sequence goes on from JAFTVH010000158.1 coordinate 44,641, forward strand.
ATTATAAAGAAAATATTGATGAATTGCAAATTAATATAACTGCAGTTTGTATAATTGTTAGAAAAAACTGAAAAGGGGGAAGCGTATGAGGCGAAAACTAATTTGTAAATTTCATAAAAAGGCACAGTCGATAGGGAGAAAATCTGTATTTGTATTAGTGGCATCGATTTTGTTGACAAGTTGTGGGCAACAGATCGTACCCGTTGATAACAGAGAAACGGCTAAATCCATACAGGAACAAACTACTTCCGAAAGTAACAATGAAGAAACCGTAGAAACTAAGGTATCCCGGATTCCTGAGTTGGCAGATTTGGAAATGCTGAAATTTCGGTGGTCCAATGCTCAGACCATCATTACTCTGGAAACAGTGCAGCAGGACCTGGATCAAAACGGTATCACGTATGAAGGCTGCTATAATCTTTCAGGTGAACGATTGAATATGACACTGGAAGATGGAACTGAGCTGATTTTTTTCCATACCAATGATCCGGAAGACAATCGTAAGTCCTGGAAATGTGAGGACCGAGATGCATCGAGGTACGAGCTTGTGATGTTTGACCAGGAACTGTATTACTATGTTTTTCAGGAAAATTATCTGAACCAGTATGATGTAGCCATTGACGAGTATTATTATGCAGATACCACGCAGCTTTTGGAGGAAGCCGATTTGTGGGTACTGAATCAGACCGACTTGTCCATTTTGAGGAAGAAGAGACTGGGAAAGGTTTTCGCAGGAACGGAGGAGCAGACAGTTACCTGACACCTCTTTTATCGGGCTCCTGGCTGGAACTGGATGGGGATGGCGAGAGGGAGCAGATTTTCTTTTCCATGGAAAGAGACCAGTATTATGATGGTTCCAGAAGGCTGGAGGTAAAAGACGGGGAGCAGGTTACTTTTGTGGAGGATACCTATGTCTCGACTCCGCTGCCGGACTACTATCTGGCTATCGTAGAGGAAGAAAAATATCTGGTGCTGGCAGATCATGGTCCCAGTGCGGATCCCTCCTTGGATTTTTACAGCTATTCGGCGGGAAAGCTGAAGGAAATGGGCAGTATCTATGGGTATGAGGACAGCCTGTGCATTGAGGGCGATGTAATGTCCAATTACGTGGAAACGCTGCATTTGCAGTGTCAGCCTGTTATCAGGCAGTACCAGGTTATAAATGGACAGGTTGTGGAGATAGAACAGGAATTTTACGAATATTCCGGCAATACGGCAACGGTGAGTGCAGATTCGCTTATGCTGTATCATGAGAAAGGAGATGCAGAGCCGGGGATAACGTTAAAAGAGGGAGACCAGGTTACCATATTGGGTGGTGATTTAAAGGAATGGGTTTTGATTATGAAGGATGCTACTGCTGAAACAGGCTGGATCAAAGTAAACGGGATGGACTGCATTCTTCCCGATGGTGAAACAGTGAAAAGTGATTCGTTGTTTGTTGGACTGACTTTTTATGGTTGATAGCAGTAATACATCATGATATACACTACAATCCTGCTTCAGCAGTTGATCGTTTATGAAGAGCGCTCGGAGGAAAGTAAGGCTGTGGTGATGAAACCGCAGATGGTGGATATTGTGAGGACAGATGCGAAGGAATGGATCTATTTATGGTCTGAGTCATGCAGGATAATGGGAGAAATGGAAGGCAGGCATTTGGTAATCCTTTTCATTTGATTGAGAAGAGTCCCGTAATCATTGGATAATTTTACAATTGATTTATGAAAGCGGCAAATGTAGAATAGAAAAGTATTCTATATTTGCCGTTTTTCAGGGAGGATTAAAAGGGAAATGAGAAGACACAGACGTAGAAGAGGCCAGCTCACCTATCGCAGGGTGGCGGAAATGGAGCAAATTTATCATAGAAGGAAAAAGAACAGGGCGCTGCTGCGAATTGTAGTGACAGCCTGTGCAGTAGTGCTGATTGTGGCAACGATAATCGGCGGCTGCTTTCTGTTGCGGGATACAGAGCAGTCTGTAGGTTCCGGTGCTGTGAAAGGGACGCCTGTTTCAGAAAAGCAAGATTCAGAAAACTTACAAGATGGCAGCAAGGAAATGCAGGAAAGCGAAAGCGGACAGTCTATGGCTGGCGGAATATTGGAGGCTGATGCGCAGGATGCTACAGAAAGTGCCGCTCATCAGGAAGCAGACTGGATTTACAGTTCTGATGACCGCCCCAAAGTGAAGGGTATCTACGTAACCGGCCCCATGGCTGGCAATAATGCCTTTGAGAACCTGCTTACTCTGGTGGATGACACGGAATTGAACGCCATGGTCATTGATGTGAAAAATGATGCCGGTGAAATTACTTACCGGATGAGCCAGGAAACAGCGCAGGAGATGGGAGCCTGCATCAATTACATAAGTAATATGGAAAGCTTTATGAAAAAGCTGAAGGAGCATGGTGTCTACACCATAGCAAGAATCGTATGTTTTAAAGACCCTTACCTGGCAGAACATCATCCGGAGCTGGCACTGAAGAAACCGGACGGCACTGCCATTGTGGATGGCCACGGACTGGCCTGGGTGAACCCTTATAAGGAAGAAGTCTGGGAGTATCTGGTGGACGTAGCCAGGAAAGCCGGTGAAATCGGATTTGATGAGATTCAGTTTGACTATGTGAGATTTCCTATAGGAAGCGATGCGGAAGCAGCAGATTATGGTGTGGATAGAAATGTGTATACAAAGGAGCAGGCAATCACCGGATTTTTAACCTACGCTGCAGAAGAACTCCACAAAGATGGAATTCCTGTAACAGCAGATGTTTTCGGGACCATTATCGGCAGTGAGACAGATGTGCAGCAGGTGGGACAGGATTATGCGGAGCTTGGAAATATTGTAGATGCCATCTGCCCTATGTTGTATCCTTCCCATTATGGAAATGGCGTATTCGGTCTGTTGGTGCCGGATGCATATCCTTATGAGACTGTGTATGAAGCTATGAAGGACTCCGTGGATGAATTGGCAGACATCCCTAAGGAGCAGCAGGCGGTGGTCCGCCCGTGGCTGCAGGCTTTTACCGCCACCTGGGTAGAAGGCTACATCTCCTATGGGGGAGACCAGATCCGTGCCCAGATTCAGGCGGTATATGATGCCGGTTACGAGGAGTGGATTCTGTGGAATGCCTCCAATCGTTATTCGGGGGATGGATTGCTTAGCGAATGACACGGGTGCGAATTAACCTGAGAAAAGCTTCGGAAGCTGCCTGGTCAGGCATGTTTTCGAAGCTTTTCAAGTAGTGTGCTCAGAGAGCGTTCTTTATTGTTAAGCTGTATCTGGGAAATGATTCGGTTATCTGTTTTCCAGATAATATTCTTTTACAGATTCCGGCATCTCAAGAGGCAGATCTTCTGATCTGACATAGCAGGAAATGGAATGCCCGGAGCCTGTAATGAAATATCCCAGGTAGGTGTATTCCTTGAGAGAGGCGAAAGGGCTGTTGCGGCAATCACCCGGATAAAGGAAGGGAAGCAGCCGTGTGATCTCCTCGGTGTCAGTAATGGATATTTCCTCAACCTTCTCACTGGACACTGTTGGACTGATGATGACAGCGTTTGGTGCCGTGGTCACGGTCTCTTGCGTTAGTTCATTGTTTTGGTCGGAACTATCCTGAGTGTTATTAGTCTTTATATCTGAAAATTCCTCAACATTAAAAATCGTATCAAAAGACTGTTCGATGGAGACTTTCAGAGAAGTAATCTTCAGTTCTTCTTTGTCCAGTACCATATCCGGGAAATATTCCTTGAGTTTGGTGATGGTTCTGGTGTAGTCGGAATAGATGTTCAGACCAATACCAAAGGTGCTGGTTCTGTTGGAATATGCATTGATATAAGGGTAGCTCAGGGATAAATCTGCCACAGCAATTCCGCAGTCCAGAGATTCCATTGTATTGTGATCATGAAAATCTTCATAATAGGCATTTAAGATTTCCTGAATCTGTTCCGCTTTGTCTGTTTCTACTGAAGTATAAGTTAAGTTATTGCCGATGCTCAGTGTCCCGGGCTGTGGAAAGAGACCACTGGAAGCAGGATAGAAAGCTTCAAGATATTCTTTGCTTTCCACAATGGGTCGCATAACTTCCAAATCACTATCCAACAGACGGTATTGTCTGTTAAAAGAACCGAAGGAAGTCTTTGCATAAATGACAATATTCGTGGACCAGCTACCGGCTTCTTCATGCTCTTCGTCTGTCACTTCTTCCAGCAAGGGATAAAGCAAATCGATATTTTCAAAGAACTGCCCGGCACTTCGGTCAGATCTTGCATATAGCATACCTTCTTCTGTAAAGCCGTAGGGATAGGAGCCATCGGTAAAGCTGTATAAGTAGATGTGGGCATTTTCAATGGATTCTTTTGCGGGCAGCCTGCTGTCAAAACCGGTCAGGTCAAAAGCCATGATCAGGAACAGAATACAGGAGACCACAAGCGTGCCGGCCATTTGCAGCTTATGTGCAAAGAAGCTGCGGAAGTTCATATGCAGGATGATATCCGTAATACCGAAAGCCAGGCATCCGCAAAGCAAAAGCCCGAAAATCTGCCACCCAATGGCATCTTTATCCAGAATCCACAAAAAGATCATGGCACCGTACAGGGAGGCAATGATGGTAAAGGATACCCTGAGGATGCTTTGTGCCTGCTTCTTGTCTACACCGTGTTCTGCCAGTTCGCTGGGGCGCTTTAAATAAAGCCGGTGAGCCATCCACAGATTAAAGACCATGACGAAAAGGGTGCCTATCCATAAAATATAAGGGTGGTCATTGCTGCTCGTGGCGGCTGTAGATAAATAACTGCTTATGGATGAATTGCTGAATTCATATAGCAGAAAGTATGGGCTGATTAGAGGGGAAGCCCATAGAACCTGATTCCAGTGCAGCGCAGGAGAGACAAAAGTATCCAGGAAAGCATCGGCGAGCAGATAAAATGTGCCGTATAAGGCTCCTACACCTGCACCTGAAAGGAGAGAGGCGTAAAAGGCGTTGAAGGCATTTCCGCTGAGCATGACGCATACCAGAATGAGATGATATAAGCACAGGAAACTGATAAGTGTCACACCTAAGAGCTTCAAAGCCTGGACAGCCACAGAGCCGAAGAGCGAAACGGCTCCTACAGAGACCATATTGGCAAAAACAATAATCAATGTCAGTATCATGGCGATGATCATGGGAACAAGCCAGATGATCAGTCCGTTTATGTAAATGACAAAGAACAGGCGGGTTCTTTTTACCGGAACAGAGTGATACAGGTCCACCATTTTTCTGGAATAGAGATAACGGAAGCCCCAGATACCTGCCACAAAGGCACCTATGGTGAGGACGATTCCCAGCAGTACCACACCGTCGGATGTGAAGAAATTGATATAATAATTCTGCAGCCTTTCCTGAGGGGTGGAGCCGGAAATCGTGTTGTTATAGATACGGTTCAGGTAGCCGCGATTGGACATCAGGAAAGCGATGGGCAGAGCGAGAAAACTGCCCAGGCAGGACAGCGCCAACATCCAAAGCTTGCGGCGAAAATCTTCTATTGCTATTTTAAAGTATGAGATTTTTGAAGTCATAGCCTTGTACCTCCGTTTCACTGATAAAGATTTCTTCCAGGGATAGAGGAAGAATCTCATAGAACACAGGGCTTAAGCCCGAAATCGCATTGTCAATAGCTTCCCTCTGGCCGCGGATCGTCAGTGTCACGAGGGAACCTCTCATGTCCCGGTTCAGGATTTCCATGCCTGCAAGCGCTTGCATGTAATCAGTATCCGGTGTAAATACGCACTGCAGCTTGTGGATACCCAACTTCATTTCATCGAGATCTCTTGAGAACAGGATGCCGCCCCTGTGGAGCAGTCCGATGTGGTCGCAGATGTCTTCCAACTCTCTTAAATTATGGGAGGCGATGACAGGAGTCAGGCCTCTTGTCTCGATTTCCTGGATGAAGAGGGATTTTACTGTCTGGCGCATTACAGGATCCAGACCGTCGAACGTCTCGTCACAGAGAAGATACTTAGTTCCGGAGCAGACGCCGAACAGGACGGACAGCTGCTTTTTCATACCTTTGGAAAAGGTGTTGATCTTGCGCTTAGGATCCAGATTCAGGATGCCCATTAATTTGTAAAAACGCTCGGTATCGAATGCGGGATACCAGGTAAGATAAAATTTCAGCATATCAAGCGGTGTTCCGTTTGAGAAAAAATACTGGTCGTCAGAGATGTAGAAAATCTGGGATTTTACCTTTGGATTTTCATACACCTCTTTGCCATCTATCAAAATACTGCCCTCGTCCGGCTTTAATACTCCGCACATAGTGCGCATCAGTGTACTTTTGCCGGCTCCATTGGTGCCAATAAGACCAAATACATGGCCTTCCCCGATATTGGCGGTTATCTGATCCAAAGCTTTGATATTGTCAAAGTATTTGGATACATTCTGAATAGTAATCATGTGTTCTCTCCCTCCTTTTCCGGATAGATGCGGTCGAACAGTGCCATCAGTTCCCCCCTGGGCACTCGTGTCTCCCGCGCTTTCGTCAGCACTTCCGTAAATTCCTTCAGTACTGTCTGCACCCTGCCTTTTTTCCATTCGGCTTCACAGGTCACGTAATTGCCTCGGCCTACGATCGTATAGAGGTAGCCGTCCTGCTCCAGCTGGGCATAGGCCCGTTGAATGGTATTAGGATTCACAGACAGTTCCATGGCTAAGGACCTTACGGATGGCATCCTGGTGTTGGATTCCAGAGCACCGCAGACAATCAGCTTCTCAAGCTTTTCTACAATCTGCTCATAGATAGGACGTTTGTCCCGATAATCCAGCGCAATCATGGCAGCCACTCCTTTCTGTGTTGTACGTAATATATCCCTTGTTATGTATGCGGTCGCTGATACTGTCAGACAGAGAAATCTTCATACATTTAAGATATACTACTGCGCATATTGAGTGTATTAAGAGAATTAATACACTTTGTGATTCTAATATATCGAATAAATGAAAAGAAGTCAATAGGTAAGAGTAATCTATAGAAAATCTTAAGAAATGTAACTAAGAAAGAGGAGTACAGATAGGATTTGTGAGTTGAATTCTATCTGTACTCCTCATATACGTGGTTCCTTTTGCTGTAAGTTTCCAAAATCGGATTTATGTTTCACTCTCCAGCATACGATACCCGATACCAATTTCGGTAAAGACATATTTGGGCTGTGCAGGGCTCTTTTCGATTTTACGGCGGATATTGGCCATATTGACACGAAGAATCTGATTATTGTTGTCTACATAAGGTCCCCATATGGCGTTCATGATATAGCTGTAGGTCAGTACTCGCCCGGAATTCTCTGCAAGCAGAGTCAGAAGCTGGTATTCAATCTGGGTCAGATGGACTTCGCTGCCTTCCAGGGTAATCAGCCTTTTTTCAAAATCGATAACAAGGTCACCGGCTTTGTAGATACGTGCGTGCGTATTTGGACGACTGTGACGCAGAGCAGTACGGATTCGGGCCATCAGCTCAGAAGTTCCGAAGGGCTTTGTAATATAGTCATCGGCTCCGGCGTCTAATGCTGTTACTTTTTCCTGCTCTTTGGTACGTGCAGAAATGACGATGACGGGATTGGAGGTCCAGGTACGCAGCTTTGTGAGTACATCCATGCCATCGATGTCAGGAAGCCCCAGGTCTAACAGATATACATCGGGGCAGAGGGAGGTTGCCAGGCTTAAGCCTTCTTTGCCTGTCTGGGCGCAGGTGACACGATAGTTGGCGCTCTCCAGAGAGGCGGTAATGAAGTTGCAGATACTTTTATCATCTTCGATTAATAAAATGTTCGTTTTGGGTGTCATAAGTTACCTCTTTCTCTGATTATGATTTGCCAAATCTGGGCAGCGTAAAAATGAATTCTGCGCCGCTGTCATGATTTCGACCAATCAGTGTGCCGTGATGAGCGGCTAAGATAGTCTTGCAGATGGAAAGACCGATCCCCATCCCCTTGCGTGCATCTGCTGTCTGTGAGGGCGTATAGGAAGTACCGTCAAAAAGGTCTGCAAGATGCTCTTTGGGAATTCCTACACCGTAGTCCTTGATGGTAAAAGAGACTGCGTTGGAATCTGCTGTTACAATCAATTCTATTGGTTTGGTGGTGCCGGAATGCACAATAGCATTTTCCAAAAGATTAATAATAACCTGTTCTATCAGGATGGCATCCATGGGAATCAGTAAAAATTCCTCAGGAATAGCAGTTTGAACCTCAGTGCCCGGATAACGTTTTTGAAGCTTGAGTAACGCTTCTGCAAGTACTTCTTCCAACGGTTCTTCCGAAGTATTGACGCTGAGGTTGTCTCCTTTGATTCGTGTAACGGTCAGAAGATTCTCTACCATATTGAGCAGCCAGTTGGAGTCATCATAAATGTTGGTCATGATCTTTATCTTTTCAGCCTCAGAAAGGAAGGCCCCGTTTTCCAGATAAAGAGAACTGTTGCCTATAATGCCGGTCAGGGGAGTGCGCAAGTCATGAGAAATGGCTCGCAGCAGATTGGCACGCATTTTCTCCTTTTCGGCTTCTGCCAACAGTTTCTCGCGTTCGGCGATCATCATGGCCTGGTGGCTTAAGTGAGAGGTCATGGTACTGGTAAGGAGAGAGATGGCTAACATCCCCAGAAAGGTAATCGGATAGCCCGTCAAGGTAAAATTAATCTGAAAATAAGGATAGGTGAACAGGTAGTTCACACAAATCACAGCAAATACGGAGCAGACTACTCCATACCAATAGCCCACACTGTAGCGAGCTACCAAAATCAAGGCAAGGATGTACACTAAGGCAATATTGGCAGAGTTATCAGGGACTACATGATAATACATAAAGGCTAAGCCTGTGGCAAGTCCCATGGAAATCAGGGAAATGAGCAGGCTGAACAGGTGCTGTTTATAGCGGGGAAGCTTCCAAAATCGTTGGGTCATGTGGTTCTCCTTAATAATATGCCGTATGAAGTCGCTATGAATAAGGATATTATACATTTTATTTGAGGAAGAATCAATGTGGGGGCGTTAAGGGAACGTTAAGAAAACCGCAAAATCTTAAGAAAAGCAAAAAATGTTGTTTTCCGGTTGCAGATGCGTTCGGGTTTGGTTATACTTAAGAAGATAAGTGCGAGAACAGGTGGAATCTGTAAAAGGAACGGAGTAAAAAGCGTGAAAAACGAAAGTTGTGGAAGAGAGTTGTGGCTGGATGTCCTGCGTGTGGCAGCAGCCTGCGCAGTGGTGCTGATGCATACAGTTACGGGAAGTGTAGATATCATGAACACAGGGCAATATTCACAGGGACGCCTGCTTTTGATCGTAATGGATCTTGTGACATGGTGCGTACCGGTCTTTTTGATGATTTCGGGTTATCTTTTCCTGAATCCCCGGAAGGAGATTTCCTTTCAAAAAATGCTCAGGAAATACTGCCTGCGAATTGTGCTGGCGCTTTTGATATTCGGCATTCCATTTTCCTGTCTGGAACTGATCCTGGCGGAGAGGAGATTACGGATTGGGATGCTGTGGGATGGTCTGGTGATGGTGTGTGCTATGCGCAGTTGGTCTCATCTGTGGTATCTTTATCTGATTTTATTGCTGTATCTTCTGACACCGTCTGTGAAGTGGCTTTTAAAGAAAATTCCTGAGTGGGCAGTGGTCAGCGTGGCGGTGATCCTTGTCGTAGGAAGCAGTATTTTGCCTTTTGTCAATAAGTGGATGGGAACTGATATGCCTGTGTTGTCAGAGCAGCTGATATACGTTTTTTATTATCTATATGGGTATTTCCTGCATAAGAATCATACAAAAGAGGGAGAAGGGAAAAATCTGTGGACAATGTGTGCCATAAGTGCGTTTCTTGTGGCAGGAATGGTGTGTTATAGATTTTTGGGGAAAGATACCATACAGATGGCTTATAATTTTCCGCCAACCGTGCTTTTATCGGTCTGCCAGATGCATATCGGACAGTGTCTGTGGCGCAGAGGACAGGGAAAGCATAATAAAAAGAAGAATTATCATAAAGCTTATGGAAAGGGAATCGTGGTTCTGGCGGATCTGAGTTTTGGAATCTATCTGATTCATCCGGTATTCCTGAACCTGAGCTATAAGTTCCTGCATTTTACGCCTATGGATTATCCACTTGCCTTGGCACTGCCTCTGTTCTGGGTGGCAGTGATGCTCTGTTCCGTTGCATCAACCTGGATAATGCGTAAAATAACACCGCTAAGAAGGTATGTACTGTAATACCTTCCTGGCGGTATTTTAGTTACTGTTTTAAAACGGAATATGACCGCTGTGCACTACTTTTTGGACCAACGTCCGGAAGCCCCGCAGGGAAGCACCAGCCCGCTTTGGGTCACAGGAAGCCCGATTTCCTGCGCATCTACATGACCGCCGAAACGTTTGGTGATAGCGGTATTCATCATATAAGAAAGTACAGCAGGCTGTAATCCTGTGGTATAAGAATTGATCAGGAAAAACAGCGGATCATCGGAGAGTATCTGGGTGGTCAGTTCCACAAAAGGCCAGATGCTTTCTTCAATTTTCCAAATCTCACCCTTAGGTCCTCTGCCGTAAGACGGCGGGTCCATGATAATCCCATCGTATTTATTTCCCCGACGAATCTCACGTTCCACGAATTTCACGCAGTCATCTACCAACCAGCGTATCGGCGCATCGCCCAGTCCGGAAGAAACTGCATTTTCTTTAGCCCAACCGACCATACCCTTCGAAGCATCCACATGAGTCACAGCAGCGCCCGCTGCCGCGGCAGAAAGAGTTGCGCCCCCTGTATAAGCAAACAGATTCAGTACTTTCACAGGCCTGCCGGCACCTCGAATCAATCCCGAAAACCAGTCCCAGTTCGTAGCCTGTTCAGGGAACAAGCCTGTATGCTTGAAACTGAAAGGCTTCAAATGAAAAGTCAGTTCCCTATATCCAATCGTCCATTCATCCGGAAGACTGAAGAATTCCCATTCTCCGCCGCCCTTGGCACTTCTGTGATAATGACCGTTCTTCTGTTTCCAGCCCTTGTGATCATGCGGCGTGTTCCAGATAACCTGAGGGTCAGGCCGCACCAATATATAATCTCCCCAACGCTCGAGCTTTTCACCGGAGGAGGTATCAAGTACTTCATAATCTTTCCAACTATCAGCAATCCACATATAAGATCCTTTCCGAATCAGAGGGTGTTTATAAGTGTGCTGCAAAGGGCCGCCTCAGGCTACTTTTGCGGCATATTTATTAACAACTCTGATTTTATTCACTTTATTTTGCAAGTGCAGTTTTATAATGAAAAATATATATTAAAGAAAGTATACAATAGAAAAGGACAGTTTGCAACTAAAATGATTATTTCCCTCCCTTCGTGCCTTTTTCCAATACCGGCACCTTCGCTTTTGATTTTATACGTTACCACTTTATCGCAACTCAGTGTTGACTTGTGGGGAAAATGCCTCTATAATAGGAAAAGATTTATACCGTCTGAGGAGATTTTGAAGGAATTTGACGAAGTGAAAGATGTGGAATAAAATGAAACAAAAGAGTCAATTGATGAAAAAAGCAGCACCAATTTTTGTTGCTGCAGCGGCAATCCTCTGGGGTGTGCTGGTCGTTTTTATCAAACAGCTCAGTATTGCAGGGTTCTCTGCAATGGAAATTGTGGCGTTGCGTGTCTATGGCAGTGCTATTTTCCTTCTATTGGGGCTGTTGTTCGTAAAAAGGAAATTATTGCGTATTAAGATAAGGGACAGCTGGTGTTTTGTCGGAACAGGAGTATTCAGCATCGTATTTTTCAGTTACTGCTATTTTCGTAATGTACAGGTATCCAGTGTGGCACTTTCTTCTATATTAATGTATACTTCCCCGGTGTGGGTTACACTGTTGTCGGTTGCGTGCTTTCGAGAAAAGCTGAATCGCGGTAAAATAGTTGCATTGCTTCTTGCTATTGCTGGATGTTGTTTGGTCAGTGGTATTACAGGTGGTCTTGGGGCTGTTAGTTTTCAGGGCATCCTGTTGGGCCTGGGTTCCGGCATTGGGTATGGTCTTTACAGTATCTTCGGCAGATATGCTTTGAACAAAGGATATGCACCTATGACAGTCACTGCATACACTTTTACTTTTGCCTGTGTTGGTGTACTTCCGTTTGTAAAATTTAGTACCATCATTGAAACTCTGAATGAGCAGCCGACTCTGTGGCTCTGGGCAATTGGAATGGCACTCTTTACTACATGCCTGTCTTTTACTCTGTACACCATCGGTCTTGCTCACATGGAGCCTTCCAGGGCGGCTGTCCTTGCTACTTTGGAACCCATTGTCACTACTCTGGTAGGTACGGTTCTTTACAAGGAGCCACTGACATTTTCCATGGTTGCAGGAATTGTCCTGGTGCTTGTTTCTTCTATATTAATAAGCTGCGCGGATGAAGTGGGAACAGAAAAATAAGCAGAATAATTGCGAGTATCCGCATGATCTGTCGTTGGTGGATTAATAGTAATGATTGTTCTAAAAAAAATACAAAAAAATACTTGCAAAATTTTCGTATATAGTGTATAGTATCAAGTGCTGTGGCATGATAGCGATGAAGCGTGAGGTTGCTGCTGCTGAGTAATCAATAGCAGGTTTTCCGTGGAGCGAATGTCAAGTTAGAAAACTGACGGCAAGTCACTGTACCAATTAAAATCTGCCGAATGGCGGAGAGGCGTGAAGGACGAAAGTCCTGTGGAACGGGAGTTCCATGTGGAAATGAACCGAAAAGAAGAAAGCGTTGCGTTAAGGTTCAGGACACACACGGGAGAGTGTACAGTCACCACTTGTCCGTACTTAAATGAAAACGAAATGTTTTCATTCGAATGAAAAGTGCGAAAAGGAGGCGACTTTTTTTATGGCAAGTCAAGTAATGAGAATTACACTGAAGGCTTATGATCATCAGCTGGTTGATGCATCTGCCAAGAAGATTATCGAAACAGTTAAGAAGAATGGTGCTCAGGTGAGCGGACCTGTACCTCTTCCTACTAAGAAGGAAGTTGTTACAATTCTGAGAGCAGTACACAAGTACAAAGACTCCAGAGAACAGTTCGAACAGAGAACCCACAAGAGACTGATCGATATCATTACCCCGACCCAGAAGACTGTAGATGCTCTGCAGAGACTGGAGATGCCTGCGGGTGTTTACATCGACATCAAGATGAAGACCAAATAATAGGTTTCATTCAGGTGAAGACCGGTGCAAGTCCGGACAATCATAAAATAAAAAACCTCTACAAAGACGTATGAACAATGTCTCCCGAGCGAGATATCGAAGAATTGCAAATGATTCTTCCCTGAGATTCAATGAAGTTTCATTGTTCCGCTATGTAGAACCAAACAGGAGGTAAAAATGAAGAAAGCAATTTTAGCAACAAAAGTTGGTATGACCCAGATCTTCAATGAAGACGGCGTACTGGTTCCCGTAACTGTACTTCAGGCAGGTCCCTGTGTAGTAACTCAGGTGAAGACTGTTGACAACGATGGCTACAGCGCAGTGCAGGTTGGCTTCGTTGATAAGAAGGATAGAATCGTTAATAAGGATGCTCAGGGCAAGAAAGAAGTTATCAACCGTCATGGCGTAACAAAGGCTATGCAGGGACACTTCAAGAAAGCCGGAGTAAGTTCCAAGAGATATGTAAGAGAGTTCAAGTTTGAGAACGCTGAAGAATATACACTGGGCGCTGAGATCAAAGCTGACATCTTCGCAGCAGGCGATAAGATCGATGCTTCTGCAATCTCCAAGGGAAAAGGCTTCCAGGGCGCTATCAAGAGACATGGACAGCACAGAGGACCTATGGCTCACGGTTCCAAGTTCCATCGTCATCAGGGTTCCAATGGTGCATGTTCCTCACCTAGCCGCGTATTCAAGGGAAAAGGAATGCCTGGACATATGGGTTGCGTAAAGGTAACTGTTCAGAACCTTGAAGTTGTAAGAGTAGATGCTGAGAAGAATCTGCTGCTGGTTAAGGGTGCTGTACCCGGACCTAAGAAAGCATTAGTAACCATCAAAGAGACCGTTAAGGTTGAAGCATAGTTTAAGACGGAAGGAGGACCAATCAGATGGCAAACGTATCTGTTTATAATATGGAAGGCAAAGAAGTTGGTACAATCGAATTAAACGATGCAGTATTCGGTGTAGAGATTAACGAGCACCTGGTACACATGGCAGTTGTACAGCAGCTTGCAAATAATCGTCAGGGAACTCAGAAAGCAAAGACTCGTTCTGAAGTATCCGGTGGCGGAAGAAAACCTTGGAGACAGAAGGGAACCGGTCATGCAAGACAGGGTTCAACCAGAGCTCCTCAGTGGACCGGCGGCGGTGTAGTATTCGCTCCCGTTCCTCGCGACTACTCTTTCAAGATGAACAAGAAAGAGAAGAGAGCAGCACTGAAATCTGCTTTGACAAGTAAGGTTCAGGACAGCAAACTGATCGTTGTTGACGAGCTGAAGTTCGA
>JAFTVH010000159.1 GCA_017465845.1 Lachnospiraceae bacterium
ACCTGACTAGACAGCAGGATGTGCTCCTTGGTCTGAGCCATAACACCGTCGGTAGCAGCTACAACCAGGATAGCGCCGTCCATCTGTGCAGCACCGGTAATCATGTTCTTAACGTAGTCAGCGTGACCGGGGCAGTCAACGTGAGCATAGTGACGATTCTCAGTCTCGTACTCAACGTGAGCGGTGGAAATGGTGATACCACGCTCGCGCTCCTCGGGAGCGCCGTCGATCTGATCATAAGCCTTGAATTCTGCCTTACCCTGCTCTGCAAGAACCTTGGTAATTGCAGCAGTCAGAGTAGTTTTACCATGGTCAACGTGACCGATGGTACCAATGTTACAATGGGGCTTGTTTCTTTCAAATTTAGCTTTAGCCATTATTGTAGTCCTCCTTAAAATAATCAACTGTTATTTTCGCCGAAGTGCATCTATCGCGCATTCCGGCGTGATTTAACTCGGCTACTTCTGATTATATTAAATAATCATCTGTTTTTCAAGTCTTTTTTTTAAAACAGGTACACTTTGCGGACTTTTTTTATCCGCAAAGCATTTTCCTGAATTTTTTAACATTATAGGCAACTATTTTGCCGGGTAAATTTACTTTGCCTTAGCTGCAAGAACCTTCTCCTGAACGTTCTTGGGAACCTGCTCGTACTTCTCAAAGAACATGGAGTAGTTACCACGACCCTGAGTTCTGGAACGCAGGTCGGTAGAATAACCGAACATCTCAGCAAGAGGTACATATGCTTTAACCATCTTACCGCCACCGATATCTTCCATACCTTCGATACGACCACGACGGGAGTTGATATCACCGATAACATCACCCATGTAATCTTCAGGCATGGTTACTTCTACCTTCATGATCGGCTCCATCAGTACGGGAGCAGCCTTCTGCATAGCTTCCTTGAATGCAAGGCTACCTGCAATGTGGAATGCCATTTCAGAGGAGTCAACCTCATGATAAGAACCATCGTATACGTTAGCGTATACACCTACTACAGGGAATCCGCCAAGGATACCTGCATGGGTAGCTTCTTCGATACCCTCACCAACTGCAGGGATGTATTCCTTAGGAATAGCACCGCCGACAACGGAAGATTCGAACTTGAACAGCTGATCGCCGTTGGGGTCCATGGGCTCGAATTTAACTTTACAGTGACCATACTGACCACGACCACCGGACTGCTTAGCGTACTTGGAGTCAACTTCAACAGCCTTGGTAATAGCTTCTTTGTAAGCAACCTGAGGAGCACCTACGTTAGCCTCTACCTTGAATTCACGAAGCAGACGGTCAACGATGATCTCCAGATGCAGCTCACCCATACCTGCGATGATGGTCTGACCAGTTTCCTGGTTGGTATGAGCACGGAAAGTAGGATCTTCTTCAGCCAGTTTTGCAAGAGCTTCACCCATCTTGCCCTGACCTGCTTTGGTCTTAGGCTCGATAGCCAGCTCGATAACGGGCTCAGGGAATTCCATGGATTCAAGGATTACAGGGTGCTGCTCGTCACAGATGGTATCACCGGTTGTGGTGAACTTGAAACCAACTGCTGCTGCGATATCACCGGAGTAAACCTTATCCAGTTCTGCACGCTTGTTAGCATGCATCTGAAGGATACGTCCTACACGTTCCTTCTTATCTTTAGTAGAATTCAGTACGTAAGAACCGGAGTTCATGGTACCTGAATATACACGGAAATAAGCAAGCTTTCCTACAAACGGGTCAGTCATGATCTTGAATGCCAGAGCAGCGAAAGGCTCATCATCGGAAGAATGCTTTTCTACTTCATTGCCATCCAGGTCAACACCCTTGATTGCAGGGATATCAACAGGAGAAGGCATAAACTCTACAACAGCATCCAGTAACTTCTGAACACCCTTGTTTCTGTAAGCAGTACCACAGCATACAGGTACAGCAGTACATTCACAGGTAGCTTTTCTCAGAACTGCCTTCAATTCGTCATTGCTGGGTTCTTCACCCTCAAGGTATGCCATCATCAGATCATCATCCAGCTCGCAGATCTTCTCTACCAGCTCAGCATGATACAGTTCAGCATCATCCTTCATATCCTCAGGAATATCAGTGATAGAAATGTCATCACCCTTATCATCATTGTAGATGTAAGCTTTCATTTCAAACAGGTCGATGATTCCCTTGAAATTTTCTTCTTTACCGATAGGCAGCTGAATGCAGATTGCATTCTTACCTAATCTGGTCTTAATCTGTTCTACTGCGCCGTAGAAGTTTGCACCCAGGATGTCCATCTTATTGATGAATGCCATACGAGGTACGTTGTAGGTATCAGCCTGACGCCATACGTTTTCAGACTGAGGTTCTACACCACCTTTTGCACAGAAAACACCTACAGCACCATCCAGTACACGAAGGGAACGCTCAACTTCTACAGTGAAGTCTACGTGACCCGGGGTATCAATGATATTGATACGATGCTCCAGAGCACCCGGCTTAGCCTTGCAGTTTTCCTGCAGAGTCCAGTGACAGGTGGTAGCTGCGGAAGTAATGGTAATACCTCTTTCCTGCTCCTGAGCCATCCAGTCCATGGTAGCAGTACCTTCGTGAGTATCACCAATCTTATAGTTAACACCGGTATAATACAGGATACGCTCGGTGGTGGTAGTCTTACCAGCATCGATGTGAGCCATAATACCGATATTTCTGGTTCTCTCTAATGGATATTCTCTTCCAGCCAAGATTTTGTCCTCCTATAGTTATTAACATGCCGGAAACAGACAAGTTGCTTTACTATAGATTCGATTAGAATCTGTAGTGAGCGAAAGCCTTGTTTGCTTCTGCCATCTTGTGAACGTCTTCTTTCTTCTTAACTGCAGCACCGGTATTGTTAGCTGCATCAAGAATCTCGTTAGCAAGTCTGTCTTCCATGGTCTTCTCGCCTCTCTTGCGGGAGTAGGCAGTTAACCAACGAAGACCCAGAGCCTGACGTCTTTCAGCCTTAACCTCGATAGGTACCTGATAGGTAGCACCACCGATACGTCTTGCTTTAACTTCCAGAACAGGCATGATATTGTTCATAGCCTCTTCAAATACTTCAAGAGCCGGCTTTCCAGCCTTTTCTTCTACTTTAGCGAATGCTCCATATACAATCTTCTGAGCAACACCTTTCTTACCATCTAACATGATGTTATTGATAAGCTTGGTCACTACCTTATTGTTATATAAAGGATCAGCTAATACATCTCTTTTTTGGATATGTCCTTTACGTGGCACGGTTCTTCCCTCCTTATTTAAATAAAAATAAATCATCGGTACTCACATGTGTTTCCCCAAGTGTTCGCGCTGTTATTACTGTATTACAGAATTCCAACACTTTTCTTAGTTACGTTTGAGTGGTACTCTCAATAACTGACTGTAAGATTACTTCTTACCAGCCTTAGGTCTCTTAGCACCGTATTTGGAACGGGCCTGTTTTCTGTTAGCAACTCCAGCAGTATCAAGGGTACCACGGATGATGTGGTATCTGGTACCGGGTAAGTCTTTAACTCTTCCACCTCTGATCAGAACAACGCTGTGCTCCTGCAGGTTATGACCTTCACCAGGAATGTAGCTTGTAACTTCGATTCCGTTGGAAAGACGTACTCTGGCGATCTTTCTCAGAGCTGAGTTAGGCTTCTTAGGAGTAGCAGTCTTAACAGCAGTACATACACCTCTCTTCTGAGGAGCGGAAGCATCTGTAGCCTTCTTGTGCAGGGAGTTATATCCTTTCTGCAGAGCAGGTGCAGTAGACTTCTTAACTGTTGTCTGACGTCCTTTTCTTACTAACTGGTTAAATGTTGGCATTCTGTTTCACCTCTTTCTTAGTATTGATAAATTTTACCATTTTATTCACGGACATAAAAAATATCCGCAAACAGTATACGTTGTGCATCTTACGCACCACAAAAGCACGTGCTGACACACTTGTTTAGTATACTTGTTTGCGGATGTGTTGTCAATAGGTTTTTCAAAAATTTTACATGGAATTATTACAAACCCTTACAGTTCTTCTATGTACTGGATTCCTTTCGCCTGGCTCAGGATATCAATCATCTCAGCATGGGTACGCTTCACGTCGCTGACTACCGACAAGGTATAGCTGACACATCTCTGCTTGCCTTTTTCTTTGTGGAAAACTTCCTCCTGGCTGACCTGGATATTGGTAACATCAAACTGATGCTCCCTTGCATACTGCAGGAAATCACTGAATGCACCTTTTCCTCCGTTATACTCAATATATAAGTCCAGGTATTTTGACCGCTTTCTCATCCAGACATCTACTTTCTGCAGACCTGAAATGGTAAATACAATTGCCAGTCCTCCGCACACGGCACCTTCATAGAAGCCGATACCAATAGCCAGACCGATACACGCTGCCGTCCACAGGCATGCTGCCGTAGTAAGACCTTTAATCTGATTTCTTCCTGTCAGGATAATCGTACCTGCTCCCAGGAAACCGATACCGCTGATGACCTGTGCACCCAGACGGACAGGATCACCCGTATGATACACATCGCAGACATACTGGTTGGTCATCATGACCAATGCTGCACCCAGGCAGACAAGGATATAAGTACGAAATCCCGCCGGACGATTCTTTCTTCCGCGCTCCATTCCCAGGATTCCGCCCAATAAAATTGCAAGAAAAATACGAAACAATATAGAAACAGGATGTAATTCTCTCAAATAATCCATTTACAAAGCCCTTCCTTACCCATAATTTTTATATTAGTTTTATAGAAACTTTATCACATGCAAAGCTCGACACACTTTTCGTTAAAGAATAATCTCAAGGTATCTCTTTAAAGCGTCCTGCCATGCAGGCAGTTTCTCAAAGCCGTTTTCTGTCAGCTTCTCTTTGCTCATGCGGCTATTAGTGGGGCGCTTGGCTTTTGCCGGATACTGATCGGCCGAAACAGGAAGTACTTTGGTATTCAAACCGGCCTGACGGATAATTTCACAGGCAAATTCATACCAGGTGCAGATTCCCTCATTGGTGGCATGATAAAAACCATACTTGTCTGACTGAATCATATCTACAAGAAGCCTTGCCAGATCAAAGGTGTAAGTCGGAGAACCAAACTGGTCATTAACTACAGTAAGTGTATCTACTGTTTCGGCCTTGTTTAAAATAGCCTTTATGAAATTTTTTCCGTTTACGCCGAATACCCAGGCAATACGAACAATAAAAAACTTGTCCAGAGCATCCGTGACAGCTACTTCTCCTTCATATTTCGTCTGTCCGTATACGTTCAGAGGATGCCTTTCATCATCAGGCTCCCAGGGTCTTTCACCCTGCCCGTCAAATACGTAGTCAGTACTGATATACATCATTTTGATATCCAGTTCTTTACATACTTTTGCAATATTGGCAGTACCGTCTGCATTGACTTTTCTGCATAACTCCACATTGTCCTCTGCTGCATCCACTGCTGTATATGCTGCACAATGAATGACTGCATCAGGTGAAGTTTCCTTAATCACTTTATCTACACTGACTGCATCGGTGATATCCATCTCATCGATGTCCACTCCTACAGCTTCCAGCCCCCGCTTTTCCAATTCATTTACTACATCATAGCCCAGCTGTCCTTTTACACCTGTTACTAATACCTTCATGTTGTCGCTCCTTCTGTTTTTATCATTCAATCTGCTCTTTTCGTACATTATACTCCATTTTAAAGTATTTGAACAGTAGAAAATTTCAGCAACCAACTATGATTGGAGAAGAAACTGCCGCACCTGCAGCAAAACTTGCAGGTACGGCAGTTCATCATCTCTTATGGGGCAATGACAATCTTACCCTTAGCACGCAGCTCTCTGTTTGCCAGGATCTCCGGCAACCTGTCAAGCGTTGCTGTTTCATAGATCATGGTCTGTACATCAATCTTACCTGCTTTGATAAAATCAATGGCTCTCTGCTGAGTATAAGGATTAATATAAGATGCTTTAATGGTAATCTCCTTCTTAAATATCTCAAAGGGTTTAATACTTAAGGTATCCTGCGGACTTGTCAGACCAAACAGCATAACTGTGGACTTCTTTCCTGCAAGTTCGATGGCCTGCTGCATAGTCTTTACGGCTCCGACACATTCGATAACCGTGCTGACTCTGTGGATGCCGTTCTTCGCAAGGACTTCTTTTGCATCTTCACTTATCGGATCGATGCAAAGATCTGCTCCCAGCTTGTAAGCCAGCTCCCGCTTTTCCGCTACCGGTTCTAACAGAATCAGCTTGCCCGCACCGGAAGTCTTAGCCAGCTGAAGCATGATCATGCCGATCATACCGCCGCCGATGACCATGACAGTATCTCCACAGCTGATATCACACATATCGATTCCATGCATACAGCAGGCCACAGGTTCTGCCATCGCTGCACGGGTAAAATCCGTATCTTCCCCGATTTTGTACACCTGGGACTGAGGAACCGCGCAGTATTCTGCAAATCCACCATTCACTGTGGTGCCGATACCAATCATATTTTCACAGAAATGACCGATACCGCTCTTGCAGTAATAGCACTCATTACAAAGCTTATTGGGGTCTACACAGACACGGTCTCCTACTTTGATGTCTTTCACGCCATCACCCAATTTCACTACCACACCTGCAAATTCATGACCAAGGACTGTTCCCGGCGGTGTCTGGGCTGCACCCTCATCTCCGTTAAAAATATGTACATCCGTTCCACAGATACCGCAGGCTTTCACCTGAATGAGCACTTCCCCGTATTGGGGCTCCGGGGTTGCAATTTCTTCAATTCTCAGATCATGCTTTCCATAAAAAACAGCTGCTTTCATACCTAGATACCTTCCTTTTAAAATTATGCTATATCGTTACCCTCGAATCTTTTTCCCGGATTCGTTTCCCCTAACAGTTTTCTTACACCGGCTTTATCTGTCCCGGAGTTTCCACAATATCAGGATCGTATTTCCGTCTGATATCATCAAAATCCTCATAGCTGTCCACAATCCAGATTCCAAGCTTTGCATATTTCTTAACCAGTTCAGCAAGCTTCTGTGAAACAAACGGAATCTTCACCCAGGTCGTCATCCTGCACTGATAAGGAAGCCATACTGTCAATTTATCTGTCAAGGCGCGAAGGTGCTTCAGTGCTTCCTCCGTCACCTCACCATCATAATGAAGTTCTGCCTCCGGAAGTGCTACAGCAACCTTCCCGGCCAATTCCAGGCTATTGCAAGTCATGGCAATCTTTGCTCCGGATTCTCTTAACAGTGTAAAGAAGCTGTCCATGTGTTCCTCCGGGAAATTACGGAACTTATTATCTATTTTGATTAAAACGTCCTTTTCCCCGGCAAAAGCCAATACATCTTTCAGAAGCGGAATCTTTTCCCCTTTAAATTCAGGAGAAAACCACATTCCGTAATCGTATGACGCAGCTTCACTATAAGTAATCTCCGATGTCTTCGTAGGTTCCTCAATCTGACTTCCATCCTGTCTGCGCGCTGTACGATTGATGGTACGGTCATGCATGATCACGAACACTCCGTCTGCTGTCACATCAGGATCCAATTCGATGATTTCATAACCCTGATCTACAGCTCCCCGAAACGCTGCCATGGTATTTTCGGGAAATTCCGTACATACACCTCTGTGTGCCTGAAGTTTAATCATCTTTACACCTCCACCTGAAAATGTTCAAATAAAATCTTTTCTGCCTCTGCGCTCCATAAACCTCTGTTTTTCTTACATACTTCATCCAGCTTCTTAAAGAGAGGATCTGTTTCTCCCAACTTACCAAAATCTTCAATTGCCGTCAACGGCATGTCAAACTGTGTGTATGTAAGCTTCTTTCCACCCGGGATCTTAGGAAGATTCAGAGTTGCTTCAGCAATACTGTCAATACCTCCCACGTGTGTTACCATAACTGCCGGTTCAATCTTACCTGCGGCTGCCAGCTGATTAGCCTCGATCAGGTCATCATTGTTACCGCCTGTTGTTCCCATGATATGTGCGCTGGTATAATGAGCATTATACATGTTGATTTCTGCCTTGAACTGATTATCCGTAGGGCCGGCAAAGAAGTTCATGCAGCCGTCAAATGCTAACAGCTTATCTGCCATTTCCACTACCGGTCTGCTGGGCACGTAAACAAATACGTCATCGTAACCATGCCCCTCTGTTATATCCACAAGTTCCTTTACCGGATCTGCCATAGCCGCTGTATTCACATAATGCAGTTCCACGCCGTTTTCTGCTGCTTTTTCCTCAGGAATCACTTCTCTTGCACGTGTAATCTTTTCTTCACTGATATCTGTTACCACAATTCGTGCCGGTTTATTCTCTATCTGAATTCCGTAGCTGACAGCTCCCAATCCCATGGGACCACAGCCGCCCAGAATGATAATATTACCGCCTTCTTTGGTTCCCACAGCCAGGTCATGATTCCTCTTGTTGGTATGATAATTACCATGATAACCACCGATGATGCAGCTCATAGGCTCTCCAAGAGATGCCTCAAAGAAGCTATCCCCATCATAAACCATCAGGCATCCCAGTTCCATAACCTCATGAGGGATAATGCAGTAAGTACATGCACCGCCAAAGAATTCATAGGAATATCCGGGGGATGCCAGACTGCCTTTATAATTCAATGCAGGCTGCTGCGCAAACTTCTGCCCGGGCTTAAACTGGTCTTTCCACTTTTCACCAACTTCTACAATGACACCTGCAAATTCGTGTCCGATGATAACCGGATTGGTATCAATATTCTGGGGAGCTCTCTTATGCTTCTTTCCCTGCTCTACCAGCTTGTAGGTGGACATACAGATACTGTCACTCATAACCTTTACCAGAATCTCGTCCTCTTTGATTGGAGGCAGTTCAAATTCCTCCAGTCTCAAATCTCTTGTTCCATACATTCTTACTGCTTTTGTTTTCATCCTCTCAGACTCCTAACCTTTCTATTTTGACCTGTTTTAATAAAGAATCAACTACTTCTTTGGAAGGCGGCTTGGTACCGATAGTAGTCACAGCACCGGCTGAAACTGCCATGCACAACTTGATGGTTTCCTCATTTCCAAGGTTACTATCCCATGCATAAGCCAATGCTGCAACCATAGCATCTCCGGCACCCACCGGGGAATGAGCCTTTACAGACAAGGCCGGACATTTTACGCAATCCCCCCGTAAAAGGAATAATGCGCCGGCTGCCCCCATGGATACTACAATGTTTTCTACACCTTTATCCTGAAAACCCTTTGCTATCTTTACCAGTTCCTCTTCTGAGGCTCTGTAATCCATTCCCGCATATCCTTCCAGTTCTACACGATTGGGCTTGATGATATCGGGTGCTTCCGCCACTGCTTTACGGAATGCTTCTCCATCTGCGTCCAGTAGAACGCCTGAACCTTTACCTTTCAGCAGATTGATAAATTCTGCATAAATCCCTTTGTCAACTCCCGCCGGAACACTCCCTGCAAATACGAAAAGCGTTTCTTCTCCCGCATATCCAAGGAGCTTTTCCTTTAAAGCTTCCAGATTGTCGTTGGTAATCACCGGTCCCGGCTCATTCAGTTCGGTCAGTTCCCCACTGTCTTCAAATACCTTTGTGTTGGTTCTGGTCTCACCGTCCACCCACACAAAGTCACATTGGATACCCTTTTCCTGCAATACGTTAGCAATGGTTTTTCCATTATTTCCTCCCAGAAAGCCGGTTGCAATACTGTTGCCGCCCAGCTCCTGAATGGTCTTGGACACATTGATACCCTTTCCTCCGGCATCATATTCTACTTTTTGAATCCTGTTCAGCCCTCCGCAGATCAGCTTTGAGATTTCCACTGTCTTATCGATAGCAGGATTCATGGTTACGGTTACTATCATAATGTTCTTCCTTTCTGAAAGTTATGATTTTGCCACGGCAATTCCATATTGCAAAAGCGGCTAAATCATATCCCATATTGACAATTCTCCTGTTGTGCTTCATAATAGTGCAAAACGGTAATTATTTCAACATGCGCCGCTTAAAGTGATAAATCAACCATGTTTTTGCTCATTTCATAGGAGGATTAGAGTTAAAATGGATGCAGATAGACGAAAACGGATTCTGGAAAAAATTCTGATTCAAAAAAGTATCACGGTAAAAGACCTTGCCAAAGAATTATATGCAAGTGAATCTTCTATCCGGCGAGATCTTGCGGAGCTGGAAAAAGAGAAGCTTATCAAACGAGTGCATGGGGGAGCTATTTTAGAAGAAAACGGCAATTCTGCCATGAAGATTCCTTTCATGATCCGTGAGTTAGAACAAATTGACGCCAAAATTATCATGGCAAAAAAAGCAATCGAATACGTACACGATAATGATGTGATTTTTCTGGATGCGTCCTCCAGTGCATACAACATCATTCCCTATCTTCCGCTGAGAAATAATCTGACTGTAATTACATCGGGGGTTAAAGCATTGAGCAAATTGGGGGAATATAATATAAAGACCATCTCCACCGGCGGAGAACTTCTCCCCACCTGTCTGGCATTGGTCGGGGAAGAGGCTTACAAGACCATTGAACGTTTCAATGCGGATGTGACATTTTTCTCCTGCCGCGGTTTGTCTGAAGACGGAAAGCTGACGGATATCTCCCCTGCTGAGAATTATGTCCGTCAGAAAATGATACAACATTCTAAGAATGCTTTTCTTTTGTGCGCGGGAGAAAAGATCGGTAATTGCTTCCATCACAATTTGTGCCATGTCAGTGAGATTAGCGGAGTCATCAGCGAAGTGAACCTGACAAAGTTTCCCTTTGCCACCTAATCGTACCGCATTGTTCCACCACACCAGACTATCTTACAATATATATGACAAAAGCAAGTTCCTGAAATCGGAACTTGCTCTTATCATCAGCATTACTGCTTTCTATTCTTACAGCCTATTCAACATCTACAGTTTCCTCAACTGCTTCCACTTCATCTGCACCTTCTGCATCAAACGTATCATCTTCTTCTGCAAAATCTACAGCTGCAGGTGCATCCTCAGCAATGATATCCTCGATATCGCTGCTCTCACCGAAATCCAGCACTTCATCACCGAAACCATCCTCATCGAAAGAAATAGTCTCTACTGCATCAGTGCTCAGTCTGGTGGTACGATATCTCTTCATACCGGTACCTGCAGGAATCAGCTTACCGATGATGACGTTCTCCTTCAGACCTACCAAAGGATCGACCTTACCCTTGATAGCAGCTTCTGTCAGAACCTTAGTGGTCTCCTGGAAGGAAGCAGCTGACAGGAAGGAGTTGGTAGCCAGCGCTGCCTTGGTGATACCAAGCATTACCTGCTTACCTTCTGCAGGCTGTTTGCCTTCTGCGATCAGCTGCTCGTTCATATCTTCGAAGTCAAGGACATCTACGAGTGTACCGGGCAGGAATTCTGTATCACCGTTATTCTCGATGCGGATTTTCTTCAGCATCTGACGAACGATCACTTCAATGTGCTTATCTGCAATATCTACACCCTGCAGACGATATACTCTCTGAACTTCGCGGAGCATATAATCCTGAACGGCGCGGATACCTTTGATCTTTAAGAGGTCGTGAGGGTTGACACTACCTTCAGTCAGTTCATCACCGGCCTCCAGCATCTGTCCGTCAAGCACCTTGATACGGGAACCGTAAGGAATCAGGTATGCCTTGGATTCGCCGGTCTCATCGTTGGT
This sequence comes from Lachnospiraceae bacterium, assembly GCA_017465845.1. GTDB lineage: Bacteria > Bacillota > Clostridia > Lachnospirales > Lachnospiraceae > Acetatifactor. Next base: position 11,685 of record JAFTVH010000159.1, read on the forward strand.
GATGACAACTTCACGCTTCTTCTTAGTATCGCGGATCTCTGCCTTACCGGCAAATTCTGCGATGATTGCAAGTCCCTTAGGCTTTCTTGCTTCAAACAATTCTTCTACACGGGGAAGACCCTGTGTAATATCGTCACCTGCCACACCACCGGTATGGAAGGTACGCATGGTCAGCTGTGTACCGGGTTCACCGATAGACTGAGCAGCGATGATACCTACTGCTTCACCTACCTGTACAGCTTCACCGGTTGCCATGTTGGCGCCATAACATTTTGCACAGATACCAATGTGAGAACGACAGGTCAGGATGGTACGGATCTTCACTGCCTCTAAAGGCTCACCGTTCTCATCTACACCTACGCTCAGAACTTTAGCAGCACGGCTGGGTGTAATCATATGATTTCTCTTAACGATTACATTGCCGTCACGGTCTTTGATATCTTCGCAGGAATATCTTCCTGTGATACGGTCTTTCAGACCTTCGATAGTCTCCTTACCGTCCATGAATGCCTTAACTACCATTCCGGGTACTTCAGCTCTGCCTTCACAGCAGTCTACTTCACGGATGATAAGTTCCTGGGATACATCAACCATTCGTCTGGTCAGGTAACCGGAGTCAGCTGTACGCAGCGCAGTATCGGACAGACCTTTACGTGCACCGTGAGCGGACATGAAGTATTCCAGTACGTCCAGACCTTCACGGAAGTTGGACTTGATAGGCAGCTCAATGGTTCTACCGGTTGTATCTGCCATCAGACCACGCATACCTGCCAGCTGTTTGATCTGCTGGTTGGAACCACGCGCACCGGAGTCAGCCATCATGAAGATGTTATTGTACTTATCCAGTCCTGCAAGCAGTACATCTGTCAGCTCTTTATCAGTCTCGTTCCAGGTCTCTACTACCGCACGGTATCTTTCTTCCTCAGTGATCAGACCACGACGGAAGTTAGCGGAAATCTTATCTACAGTTGCCTGTGCAGCAGCCAGCATCTCCGGCTTCTTCTCAGGCACGGTCATATCGGAAATGGATACAGTCATGGCTGCTCTGGTAGAATACTTATAACCGATAGCCTTGACATCATCCAGAACTTCTGCAGTCTTGGATGCTCCATGGGTGTTGATTACTTTTTCAAGGATCTGCTTTAATCCCTTTTTGCCTACGTGGAAGTCTACTTCCGGCTTTAAGTAGTTCTCAGGAATGCTTCTGTCTACAAATCCAAGATCCTGAGGCAGGATCTCATTGAAGATGAAACGTCCCAGAGTAGACTCTACAGTACCGGTGATCACTTCACCATCGGCATTCTTCTTACTTACACGTACCTTGATTCTGGAATGCAGAGTACATGCACCATTCTCGTAAGCCAAGATAGCTTCGTTTACACTCTTGAAGAACTTACCTTCGCCTACTGCACCGGGTCTTTCCTGGGTCAGATAGTAGATACCAAGTACCATATCCTGTGAAGGAACGGCTACAGGACCGCCATCGGAAGGCTTTAACAGGTTATTCGGAGACAACAGCAGGAAACGACATTCTGCCTGTGCCTCTACGGACAGAGGAAGGTGTACAGCCATCTGGTCACCATCGAAGTCCGCATTGAACGCGGTACATACCAGAGGATGCAGCTTGATAGCTTTACCTTCTACCAGGATAGGCTCAAATGCCTGAATACCAAGTCTGTGCAGTGTAGGAGCTCGGTTCAGCATAACAGGATGTTCTTTGATAACCTCTTCCAGCACATCCCATACCTGAGTGTCAAGTCTCTCTACCAGCTTCTTGGCATTCTTGATGTTCTGGCTGATACCCTTGGATACCAGTTCCTTCATTACGAAAGGCTTGAACAGCTCGATTGCCATTTCCTTAGGCAGACCACACTGGTAAATCTTCAGTTCCGGTCCTACTACGATAACGGAACGTCCGGAATAGTCTACACGCTTACCTAACAGGTTCTGACGGAAACGTCCGGATTTACCCTTCAACATATCAGACAGAGACTTCAGTGCTCTGTTACCGGGACCGGTTACAGGACGTCCTCTTCTGCCATTATCAATCAGAGAGTCTACAGCTTCCTGCAGCATTCTCTTCTCGTTACGAACGATGATATCAGGAGCACCCAGCTCTAACAGTCTCTTCAGACGGTTATTTCTGTTGATGATCCTTCTGTATAAGTCATTCAGGTCGGAGGTAGCGAAACGGCCACCATCCAGCTGAACCATAGGGCGCAGATCGGGAGGAATAACAGGGATAACATCCATTACCATCCACTCAGGTCTGTTGCCTGACTCACGGAAAGCTTCCACTACTTCCAGTCTCTTGATGATACGGGCACGCTTCTGACCGGAAGAATCTTTCAAACCGTTCTTAAGCTCTTCTGATTCTTTCTCCAGGTCGATTGCTTCTAACAGCTCCTTAATGGACTCTGCACCCATACCTACACGGAACTTATTGCCCCATGTCTCTCTGGCATCCTGGTACTCCTTCTCAGACAGAATCTGCTTGTATTCCAGATTGGTCTCGCCGGCATCCAGTACGATATAGGAAGCAAAGTACAGAACCTTCTCCAGTACTCTGGGAGACAGATCCAGAATCAGTCCCATACGGCTGGGAATTCCCTTAAAATACCAGATGTGGGAAACCGGAGCAGCCAGTTCAATATGACCCATACGCTCTCTGCGGACGCTGGACTTGGTGACTTCAACACCACAACGATCGCAGACTACGCCTTTGTATCTGATTTTCTTGTATTTACCACAATGACATTCCCAGTCCTTGCTGGGTCCAAAGATTTTCTCACAATACAGACCATCCCTCTCAGGCTTTAAGGTTCTGTAGTTGATGGTCTCAGGCTTTAACACCTCGCCATGAGACCACTCACGGATTTTATCCGGTGAAGCTAAACCAATCTTAATGGCATCAAATGTCATAGGCTGGTAGTTTTCACTCATTGTTTCTGACATATATGGCACTCCCTTCCATACTAGAATTCTTCGTCTTCACCATCGAAGGCATCATCATAATCATCGATATCCAGATCATCATCTTCAGCATTTACCAGTTCTCCGCTTTCGTCATCGAACTCCTGCTTCTGATAACCCATCTCGCCAAGAGATTCACTGTCCATATCGTTGTACTTGTTGTCGCCTTCCATCTCGAAACGGTAATCGTTATCACCGTAGTCGATATTTTCCATAATTTCTACTTCTGTCTGATCCTCGCGAAGTACGCGCACATCCAGACCAAGTGCCTGCAGTTCCTTAAGCAATACCTTAAAGGACTCAGGAATACCGGGAGCAGGAATGTTATCTCCCTTAATAATTGCTTCGTAAGTCTTCACACGTCCTACAACATCATCGGACTTCACTGTCAGAATCTCCTGCAGCGTGTAAGATGCACCGTAAGCTTCCAGTGCCCAAACTTCCATTTCTCCGAAACGCTGTCCACCGAACTGTGCCTTACCACCCAGAGGCTGCTGGGTAACCAGGGAGTACGGTCCTGTGGAACGTGCATGAATCTTATCATCAACCAGATGATGCAGCTTTAAGTAGTGCATGTGTCCGATTGTTACAGGGCTGTCAAAGTATTCACCGGTACGACCGTCGCGCAGGCGGACTTTACCGTCACGTGAAATAGGCACACCCTTCCAGAGCTTTCTGTGGTCTCTGTTCTCGTACAGATAATCCATTACTTCAGGAAGCAGCTCTTCTTTATGTTTCGCTTCGAACGCTTCCCACTCCAGATTGACATAATCATTAGCCAGATCGAGAGTATCCATGATGTCATTCTCGTTAGCACCGTCAAATACAGGAGTAGCCACATTGAATCCCAGCGCTTTCGCAGCCAGGGAAAGGTGAATCTCCAATACCTGTCCGATGTTCATACGGGAAGGCACACCCAGAGGATTCAGTACGATATCCAGAGGACGTCCGTTAGGCAGATAAGGCATATCTTCAACAGGCAATACACGGGAAACGACACCCTTGTTACCATGACGACCAGCCATCTTATCACCTACAGAAATCTTTCTCTTCTGTGCAATATAAATACGAACTGCCTGATTTACACCAGGAGATAATTCGTCACAATTTTCTCTGGTAAATACTTTTGCATCTACTACGATACCGTACTCACCATGAGGTACTTTCAAGGAAGTATCTCTAACTTCTCTAGCCTTCTCACCGAAGATTGCACGCAGCAGTCTCTCTTCGGCAGTCAGTTCGGTTTCCCCCTTAGGAGTAACCTTACCTACCAGAATATCACCGGCACGAACTTCCGCACCGATACGGATGATACCTCTGTCATCCAGATCTTTCAGCGCATCATCACCCACACCGGGAACATCACGGGTGATTTCCTCGGGTCCCAGCTTTGTATCACGCGCTTCTGCTTCATATTCCTCAATATGAACGGATGTATACACATCGTCCATAACCAGTCTTTCACTTAACAGAACAGCGTCCTCGTAGTTATAACCTTCCCAGGTCATGAAACCAATCAGAGGATTCTTACCAAGAGCCAGCTCTCCTTCATTGGTGGAAGGACCGTCAGCAATTACCTGACCTGCAGCAACGCGTTCACCCTTGAATACGATAGGCTTCTGATTGTAGCAGTTGGACTGGTTGCTTCGTGCAAATTTGGTCAGATGGAACTCTGCCTTCTCGCCGTCATCATAAGTCATTCTGATGGTGTTGGAAGATACATAATCTACAACACCGTTCTTCTTAGCCACTACACAGACACCGGAGTCAACAGCAGTCTTCACTTCCATACCGGTACCTACAACAGGTGCTTCGGTAGTCAGAAGAGGCACGGCCTGACGCTGCATGTTGGATCCCATCAGCGCACGGTTCGCGTCATCGTTCTCCAGGAAAGGAATCAACGCTGTAGCCACAGAGAATACCATCTTAGGAGATACGTCCATGTAATCAAACATAGTTCTGGGATACTCCTGAGTCTCCTCACGATAACGACCAGATACTGTCTTACGTACAAAATGTCCCTCTGCATCCAGCGCTTCGTTCGCTTGTGCTACATGATAATTATCTTCCTCGTCAGCAGTCATATATACTACCTGCTCTGTAACGCGTGGATTAGTAGGGTCAGACTTATCAATCACGCGGTAAGGTGCCTCTACAAAACCATACTCGTTGATACGTGCATAGCTTGCCAGAGAGTTGATCAGACCAATGTTAGGACCTTCAGGAGTCTCGATAGGACACATTCTTCCATAATGGGAATAATGTACGTCTCGAACCTCGAATCCGGCTCTGTCTCGTGACAGACCACCGGGACCCAGTGCAGACAGACGTCTCTTATGAGTCAGCTCACCCAGAGGGTTGTTCTGGTCCATGAACTGAGACAACTGCGAAGAACCGAAGAACTCCTTCACTGCTGCAGTTACCGGTTTGATATTGATCAGGGACTGAGGAGAAATATCCTCAGCATCATGAGTCGTCATACGCTCACGTACCACTCTCTCCATTCTGGAAAGACCGATACGGTACTGATTCTGCAGCAGTTCGCCTACTGCACGGATACGTCTGTTGCCCAGATGGTCGATATCGTCATCATTGCCCAGACCGTACTCCAGATGCATATTATAGTTAATGGAAGCAAGAATATCTTCCTTTGTAATATGCTTGGGAACCAGTTCATATACATTTTTCCTGATAGCTTCTGCAAGCTTCTCAGGATCGTCACTGTACTCATCCAGGATAGATTTCAGTACAGGATAATATACCAGTTCGTGGATGCCCAGTTCCTTTGGATTGCAATCCACATAATGCGTCAGGTCTACCATCAAACTGGACAGTACCTTAACATTTCTCTCTTCTGTCTCAATGTATACAAAAGGAACAGCTGCATTCTGAATCTCATCAGCCAGCTCTGCAGTTACTTTTGTACCTGCAGCTGCCAGAATCTCACCGGTGGAAGGATCCACTACATCAGCAGCCAGAACCTGATTTCTGATTCTGTTGCGAAGCATCAGCTTCTTATTAAATTTATATCTACCGACTTTGGCCAAATCATATCTACGGGGATCAAAGAACATGGCATTGATCAGAGACTCTGCACTTTCAACGCTTAAAGGCTCACCGGGACGAATCTTTTTGTATAACTCTAACAGACCCTCCTGATAATTCTCAGCAGTGTCTTTGGAAAAGCTTGCTTCGATCTTCGGTTCATCACCGAACAACTCGCGGATCTCGTCATTGGTACCGATACCCAGTGCACGAATCAGCACAGTAATAGGCACCTTACGGGTCCTGTCCACACGTACATAAAATACATCGTTAGAATCTGTCTCGTACTCCAGCCATGCACCACGGTTAGGAATTACAGTACAGGAGAACAGTCTCTTACCGATCTTATCATGACCGATTCCATAGTAGATACCAGGAGAACGTACCAACTGGCTAACGATTACACGCTCTGCACCGTTGATAACGAAAGTACCTGTCTCAGTCATCAGAGGGAGGTCACCCATGAAAATCTCATGTTCACTGATCTCTTCCTTTTCCTTATTATAAAGGCGAACCTTTACTTTCAGGGGAGCAGCATAAGTGGCGTCTCTCTCTTTACATTCCTCAATTGTATATTTGGCATCTTTTCTGCACAGTTCGAAGCCAACAAAATCCAGACTCAGGGAACCACTGTAGTCTGCGATAGGAGAGATATCATCGAAAACTTCCTTCAAGCCTTCGTCTAAAAACCACTGATAGGAGTCTTTCTGGACTTCAATCAGGTTGGGCATCTCTAAAACCTCTTTTTGTCTTGAATAACTCATACGCATGTTCTTGCACTTCGCAATTGGACGTATTCTGTTCTTTTCCATTGACATTTCACCCCGTTCTTTCAGATTTGAAACCTATGTGCGTCGGTACCTCATTCTTGTTATGTCTACGAATAGCATACCTTGCCACAATAGTGCACTATCCATACTAGCACAAAATTCCAGCGTGGTCAAGCATTTTTTCAAAAAAGTTTGAGAATGTTGCCTGGGAATGTTGCGGCAAAGGGACGCACGGCGGGGAGGGGAGACTGGGGGAGGGATGG
>JAFTVH010000160.1 GCA_017465845.1 Lachnospiraceae bacterium
ATTACTACCCTGGTTATACGAATATCCTCTTCCTCCAGATAATCCTCCTCCACATTCACTCCACGCAGCTTCTCTTCTTCCTCTCCAATACTTTCCCTGACCTCCAACGCCAAATCTGTCCTCACCTGAAAACAACTCATTCCCTATCCTCCACTGACATTTTCCCAAACCACTCATACTAATTTACTCTTCTAAGTTTTTTTAACCAACAACCCGGTGGTAAAACAAATATCTCAACCACCTTGCATCTTACGGTTCACTCCGTGACCAGTAACATTCCACTATATTTTTTTGCTTTTTTTCTTAAAATATGTATTGACAATCTGAACATTTTTCTATACAATAAATTCGTATGTTTTCCTTAGCTCTCCGTGTCTGGCTAACGCGAAACATTTTCAAAGAAAAAACTAGAATGCATATGAAAATGGAGGTGTAGATCTTGGCTAACATCAAATCCGCTAAAAAGAGAATTTTAGTAAACCGCACAAAGGCTGATAGAAATAAAGCAATCAGATCCGGCGTTAAGACAGCTATGAAGAAGGTATTCGCTGCTATCGAGTCCGGTAACAAGGAAGCTGCTGTTGCTGAGCTGGCTGCTGCTACTAAGACCATCGAGATGGCTGCTACCAAAGGTGTTTATCACAAAAACAATGCTGCCAGAAAAGTTTCCCGTCTTAGCAAAGCTGTAAACGAGATGGCTTAATTTTTGCAACATAGAGAATAATAACAAGTAAAAGCACCCATACCGTCATGTGGGTGCTTTTTTATGTGTTTAATTATCATTCCTTCGGCAATATGACTATCGATTAGTTTTGATAAATCAAAAAAGAAATGAGCAAGCCACAGCAATAGGTGTGGTGAAAACCCATTTCTTGTTATGATTATAACTGTAATTTGATATATTGTCAAAAAGAAAATTTTGATACAACACAATTCGTTATACGGAATGTACAAACTTCCGTGTTTTCCGGCATCACCTTCTACGTCCCCCGCCTCCATGGCTGACGCCTCCGCTGCTTCTGTGTCCTCCGCCTCCTCCGCTTCGGCTGCCACCACTTCTTCCGCCTCCTCCGCCATTATTTCTGGGAATATGGCGTCTGGTCACCACCTTATTTACCAATTGATCTCTTCTGACTCGTACCACCGGTCTGCCGCCTACGACATATTCACTCACAGACACTGTCTCTTTCCCCAGCGGCGACCTGAGTTTGATGGCTACAAACACGAACATTACAATAACAGGAAATAGTAGCAATTCTGCCGGGAACTCTACTTCCTCGCTCATTTCCTGACCAATCATCCGCACGTAAGTGCAATAGGCTTCATAAGGATCCTCTTCCACCTCATAATACACTGCATCCAGAATCCGGTTGATTTCATATGTGCCAAACTCCTGGTATACCTTACCACAGGTAGACAGCCAGCTTCCTGCCTGACCTTCATACCAGTTATCCAGCAAGAGTACGCCGTCACCGTGTACTTTGTCATAACCATAATTATTCTCATCATAAAAATCATCTGCCAGATTGCGCATAGTCGTTTCCCAACCGGAAGACGCACTTTCCACCTGCTGATTGATGGTCACAAGCACAATATCGCACGCAGTCTTCTTTTCCGTCTCAGCGATCAGCTGACGCAGCTTCTCCTCCTGTGCATCTGTCAGAACATCGGCTTTATCATAAACGCGTTCCATAGGCGCAGCATCATTTCCTCTGCCCGCAGATGTCTTTAACAGCTGGGACACGCCGCCCACTATAAATAAAGCCAGGGCGATTCCCGCTGCAATGAACCAGAATCTGAAATAATGAAGATATTGCTTCATGGCCACTTTCTTGGTTTCACTATCCATCATAATCCCATTCTCCCTTTCGGATTTTTCTTTCCTACAGCATCATGATTCCATAATATCCGCATATCAGAATCACAGTAAGCACTGCCCAAAGTGTCGCTCCATATGCCCATACTTTCTTTGCAGATACAGGTACTTTGCCCACTATTTTTGCAGTCTGCCCATTGATATAAAAAGGATATTCCTGATTCTTATAGCTGTACCCATACTTCCACACAGGTAAAAGTCCCATATTCACCTTTTGATCATTGACACTCAGATGACGTTCCCGTTCCGACAGACTGCCGTAGCCCGTCACCGTCTGCCTTACCAACGCAGAAGTATCTTCTTCCATCTTCTTTCTGGTGCGCACCTCAGCATCCTTTGGTACAACGCTGAATTTCTCTCCCATGAATCCGGACATATATTCAGGCTTAAAAGGTTCCATCTGCTCGTAATTGTATGGCTCCATCAAATCCATAACTTCGTCAGGCATCTTCACTGAAGCGTCTGCCGGAATCCTGGAAAATTTCACATCAACGTCCCGGTAAACATCATAAATACTGGTCTCTGTGTACTCTGTATCCCCGGAAACCCACACTCTTATCTTACGCCCTTCCGCACGATATTCATAATTCACATCATAATCGTACAGCCAGAAAGGGACGTAGTCCCCCTCCATGGTATTGAGTTTTGCTTCCGAAAGAAAATCTGTGGGGGCAAAGGTACACTTTTTAAACTTTTCCCTCATCAGCTTTTTCACCATTTCCTTACTGTGCTGGAAAGGAATGATCATCTGAGGCGCATTCACACCTTCTATTCTCTCGTTCAGAATGATATAATTGTCACAGTAAGGACACTTTGTTGCACTGGTATACTCGCCTACCGGTACCTCACCTCCGCAATTGGGACAGATATGGATATCCCCCTCTGAATCCTTGCGCTGCTCACTTTTTTCACTGTCACAATAAGGACAGTACATCCCTTTTCTCTCCGGACTGTAAATTACATTTCCGCCACAATTCTTACACTGAAATATCATCGTACCCCTCCTTAAATCAATTCTCTGTATCTGCCGAAAGTGCTTTGATCACCTCACCGGCAATGATCAATCCTGCCACTGCCGGCACAAAAGCAGTACTGCCCGGTATCGCCCTGCGTACCTGTCCACTTTCCGCAGGTGTCTCCGGGACACTCACTTCCTTCGGTGTCATGGCCGGTTCTCTGGAATATACTACCTTTAATGCCGCGATTCCCCTGGCTTTCAGTTCCTTTCTCATCACCTTAGCCAAAGGACATACCGAAGTTGCATAGATATCAGCCACCTCCAGCCTGGTGGGGTCCAGCTTATTGCCCGTTCCCATGCTGCTGATGACCGGGATCCCCATTTCCTGCCCAATCACTGCCAGATTGATCTTCGCAGTCACGGTATCAATAGCATCTATGATATAATCATATTCTGCAAAAGGAAAACGATGCTTCTCCTCCGGAAGATAAAAACACTCATAAGTAGTGACTTTGCACTCCGGGTTAATACTGAGGACTCTCTTTTTCATCACCTGTGTCTTGTACTGTCCTACCGTGTCATGGGTCGCAATGATCTGCCTGTTGATATTGGAAATACTTACCGTATCATTATCAATCAGATCAAGGGCTCCTACGCCGCTTCTTGCCAGAGCTTCTACTACATGACCGCCTACACCGCCAATGCCGAATACAGCTACTCTTTTGGCTGCAAGACGGTCAATTCCCTCTTCTCCTAAAAGCATTGCTGTTCTTATATATTGTTCTTTCATATTATTCCTCATATCTTTTCTAACGATTACTTGTTAGTTTGCTTTACCGTCTGAATATCATCCTTTTTAAGGATTATAACATATTTTTGATTGACCGTATATGTTTAAATTAGGAATTTTTGAGACAGCATTACTCTTAAACTGTTGTGTTTCCAGAAATTACATGTTCATTTTCCTCAATTATGTATTATTATGTGTATGTAACAATTTTGTAACATTTTCAAGAAAGAAAGGAGATTTCATGAAAAAAATCACTTTAATGGCAGCTACTGTAATTTCAACAGCCACTCTGGCGGGTACATCTATGACGGCAAGTGCAGCCGGCAGGCAGAATGCAAACATAAATTCTAACAGAATTAAAGTTGTTCAGGTTGGACAGTCCTGTGACTTGGACTCCCTGCTTTCTCAGTTAAAGAATTGTTTCCCCGGCATACAGATTCAGAAGCCTTGTCAGCCGGGCACAACTACGCCGGGTACAAATCTTCCGGACACAAATCTTCCGGACACGAACATTCCGGGCACAGACACTCCCACCCCGGAACTGCCTGAGGTGGAAACACCTACTCCCGAACTTCCCGAACAGGGAACACCCTCTCCTGAGCAGCCCGAGGAAAGTCCTTCTCCTGAACAACCGGAGCAGAACCTTTCCTATGTACAGCAGGTAATCAATCTGGTAAATGAGGAACGCGCCAAAGAAGGTCTTGCACCTCTGACCCTGGATACCAAAGTTTCCGCCGCCGCACAGGTACGTGCCCAAGAAATCGTTACTTCCTTCTCTCACACCCGACCTGACGGCACTTCTTTCGCCACTGCATTAAAGGAGCAGAATATCAGCTACCGCAGAGCCGGTGAGAACATTGCCTGGGGACAGAAGTCTCCTGAAGCTGTAATGAATGCCTGGATGAACAGCTCCGGTCACAGAGCTAATATTATGAATACTAATTTCACCACCATTGGTATCGGTTATTACCAGGTAAACGGTGTGAACTACTGGTGCCAGTTATTCACTTCATAAATCTTGCTTTCTCTGATATGAACATCCTGATACGGATACCTTTCTCAGGAATCTGATGAACCGCAAAAAAACAAGCTTCCTATTTTGATTTCTCAGAATAAGAAGCTTGTTTTGAATTTTATTACGCTCTATTGTGTGCGGATATATTATTTATTGTAGTTGACGATAGCACCAAAATCCGGCTTCAAAGAAGCGCCGCCTACCAGACCACCGTCGATGTCCGGCTGAGCGAACAGTTCAGGAGCGCTGGAAGCAGATACAGAGCCGCCGTACTGGATACGGATTGCTGCTGCAGTTGCATCATCATAAATCTCAGCGATGCAGTCACGGATTGCTTTACATACTTCCTGAGCCTGCTCAGTAGTAGCTACTTTACCGGTTCCGATAGCCCAGATAGGCTCGTAAGCGATAACAGCTGCAGCTGCCTGCTCTGCAGTTACGTTCAGGAAAGCAATCTTAATCTGCTGACGGATAAAGTCGATGGTAACACCCTGCTCTCTCTGAGTCAGAGTCTCACCACAGCAGATGATAGGAGTGATACCGTGTTCGAAAGCCTTTAATACTTTCTTGTTAACGGTCTCATCGGTTTCAGCAAAGTACTCTCTTCTCTCGGAATGTCCGATGATAACGTACTTAACGCCTACGTCGGTCAGCATAGCAGGAGCGATTTCTCCGGTATATGCACCTTTCTCTTCGTAGTACATGTTCTCAGCACCGATGTTGATGTTGGAACCCTTGGCTGCTTCCATAGCAGGAATAATGTCGATAGCGGGTACGCAGAATACTACGTCTACATCGTCATTAGCAACCAGAGGCTTTAAGGTATTTACCAGTTCTACTGCCTGGCTGGGAGTCATGTTCATCTTCCAGTTACCGGCAATGATTTTCTTTCTAGCCATTTGGATAGTCCTCTTTTCTTATTCTTTATCATCTGCTGCTGCAACGCCGGGAAGCTCCTTGCCTTCCAGGAATTCCAGAGAAGCACCGCCACCGGTAGAGATGTGGCTCATCTTGTCACCGAAGCCAAGCTGGTTAACAGCTGCTGCGGAGTCACCACCACCGATGATAGTAGTTGCATCGGTCTCAGCCAGAGCCTTAGCTACTGCGATAGTACCGGCTGCCAGAGTAGGATTCTCGAATACGCCCATAGGTCCGTTCCAAACAACGGTCTTAGCGGACTTAACAGCATCAGCAAACAGAGCTGCAGTCTTAGGTCCGATGTCCAGACCTTCCATATCTGCAGGGATCTTATCGGAATCAACATAAGAGATTTCTACAGGACCGTCGATAGGATTCGGGAAACCTGCAGCGATGGTAGTATCGATAGGAAGCAGCAGGGTCTTGCCCAGCTTCTCAGCCTTTTCCATCATCTCTTTACAATATTCGATCTTCTCATCGTCAACCAGAGACAGACCAACTTCCTTGCCCTGTGCCTTTAAGAAGGTGTAAGCCATACCACCACCGATGATGAGAGTATCGCACTTCTCAAGCAGGTTGGAAATAACGTTCAGCTTGTCTGCAACCTTAGCACCACCCAGGATAGCAACGAAAGGTCTTACAGGATTCTCTACAGCGTTGCCCAGGAAGTCGATTTCTTTCTGCATCAGATAACCTACTACGTTCTCGCCGCCCTTTTCGGTGATGAACTTGGTAACGCCTGCAACAGAAGCATGTGCTCTGTGAGAGGAACCGAAAGCGTCACATACATACAGATCAGCCAGGTCAGCCAGCTCTTTACTGAATTCTTCGCCGTTCTTGGTCTCTTCTTTGCCACGGAAACGAGTATTCTGAAGCAGAACTACATCGCCTTCTTCCATAGCTGCTACTGCTGCAGTTGCAGCTTCGCCGGTTACATTGTAATCAGCTACAAAAGTAACTTTCTTGCCCAGCTTCTCGGACAGTCTCTCAGCAACAGGTGCCAGAGATTCGCCTTCGTTGGGGCCATTCTTAACCTTGCCCAGATGAGAGCAAAGGATAACCTTACCGCCATCATTGATCAGCTTCTCGATTGTAGGCAGAGCTGCTACGATACGGGTTTCGTCGGTAATCACACCATTCTTCAAAGGTACGTTGAAGTCGCATCTTACAAGGACTCTTTTGCCCTTAGCGTTGATATCATCAACAGATTTCTTATTTAAGCCCATTTTCATGACCTCCATTAAAAATTATTTAAAAAGGGTCCGGTCCTATGGACCGGACCCCTTATTGAGCCTATGTCTCTAAATCTACTTAGAACTCGTCACGGCACACACATTGCGCCTCTTTACACACTAATTAAGCGTTCAGCAATTTGCCGAAGTGCTTGATGGTACGAACCATCTGGCTGGTGTAAGAATTCTCGTTATCATACCAGGAAACAACCTGTACTTCAGACAGCTCATCAGTGATAGGCAGAACCATGGTCTGAGTAGCATCGAACAGAGAACCGAATCTCATACCAACGATATCGCTGGATACGATTTCATCCTCGGTGTAACCGAAGGACTCGTTAGAAGCTGCTTTCATAGCTGCGTTGATAGCTTCCTTGGTAGGATTACCCTTAACAACTGCAGTCAGAATGGTGGTAGAACCGGTAGGGGTAGGAACACGCTGTGCGGAACCGATCAGCTTACCGTTCAGTTCAGGAATAACAAGACCGATAGCCTTAGCTGCACCGGTGCTGTTAGGAACGATATTAACAGCTGCTGCACGAGATCTTCTTAAGTCACCCTTTCTCTGAGGTCCATCCAGAGTCATCTGGTCGCCGGTGTAAGCGTGGATTGTGCACATGATACCGGACTGGATAGGGAATGCATCATTCAGAGCCTTAGCCATAGGAGCTAAGCAGTTGGTGGTACAAGAAGCTGCGGAGATGATAGCATCTTCGTTGGTCAGTTTCTCATGGTTAACGTTGTAAACGATGGTAGGCAGATCGTTTCCAGCAGGAGCGGAAATGATAACGTGCTTAGCACCAGCATCGATATGAGCCTGTGCCTTGTCCTTAGAGGTGTAGAAACCGGTACACTCCAGAACTACATCTACGCCCAGTTCTCCCCAAGGAAGTTCTGCAGCCTTAGCCATTGCATAAATCTTGATCTCTTTTCCATCAACAGTGATAGAATCTTCACCAGCGGTAACGGTGTCAGCCAGTGCATATCTGCCCTGTGTGGAATCATATTTCAGTAAGTGAGCCAGCATCTTAGGAGAAGTAAGGTCGTTGATTGCAACGATCTCAAATCCTTCTGCTCCGAACATCTGTCTGAAAGCCAGACGACCAATACGGCCAAAACCATTGATTGCTACTTTTACTGCCATTTTAGTTTCCTCCTAAAATATTATAATTTTATAGTATTTTGTCAACGTGCATGTCCACTTTTACAGCAATACATCCCTCCTTAAAGAGAGACCTCCTTAAACTTGCAGACGGACATTCCACTTTGACAAAATTTTGTCAGCACTATTATTGTACCTAATTTTAATCAATAATTCAAGATGTATTTGAAAAATATTTGGGATTTAAGGTAAATTTTACAGTTTGATTATTTTCCGATGTTCTTTTGGATAATTTTCTGGAAAGATTCCTATATTTCCGGATGCCAAAAGTGCGGTGACACGTTATCTGAACATGCCTCCGCACTGATTTTCTCTGCATAAAATTCATTACTGGCTGCACAATACCACAACTTTATCCGGAGTGGTCTGTGCCGGTATACTTCTTGTACTGCGCTCATAGAACACCACAAGATCATGGCCGCCCGGGTTACCCAAAAATCTCTGATTATTAATGGTTAGAACACGCACTCTGCCATCCATATGAAGCTGCAGTGTCTGCTCTTCATTAACCAGAGAATCATTGAAATACCCTACCGTCACAAACTGTCCTCGCAGCAGCTGCTTTGGCACAACCACTACCGCACTGTATTGCGGTGGGTAAATTAACGGTACCGGTGCATCTGTTCTATAATAGAATATCGCTTCCATGCCTTCCCGAAGGGTTATGAAATCTGCGATATACGTCATCGGAGACACGATAAAATTTACAGTGTTCCCGTTTACATCTTCTACCGATATAAATAACCTGCAGCCGCTTCTGTTTCCCATTCCCGTATCTGCTGCTCTCATTTCTACGATAGTTCCTTCTACCCCATAAAAAGCAGGCATCTGCATGCGATTCTGATTTTGAAATCGTTCCATACTAAAGCCTTATCCCTTTTTATTATCTTATGCTTTTTCCTATGAAAGGTGCTTGTTAAAGTATAGTCCCGCCGCCCAGAACATGCTCTCCGTCATAGAACACCACAGCCTGTCCCGGAGTGGCTGCTCTGACAGGTCGTTCAAAGCTGCAGATAATTTTACCGTCTGCCTGCTTCTTCAGCATGCAGTATTCTCCTTTGTGGTTGTAGCGGATTTTGGCTAACACCCTCACCGGCTCAGCAATATCATCTACTGACATAAAATTCACCTTATCACAGATTACGGTATCTGTATAAGTATCTTCATTTTCCCCGAGCACAACTTCATTGGTCTCAGGACGAATCTGAGTCACGAAAATACGGTGTCCGGCTGCAATCTCAAGCCCTCTTCTCTGTCCCACCGTATAATGGGTAATACCCTTATGCTGCCCCAGTACCTTGCCGTCTAAAGTTACAAAATTTCCGGGACCGGGTACCTTTCCCGGCACTTCTCTGTCAATAAAGGACGCATAATCCTGATCCGGTACAAAGCAGATCTCCTGACTGTCAGGCTTATGTGCTACCGGCAGCCTCTGCTCCATGGCAATCTGTCGAATTTCTTCCTTGGTGTAATCTCCTACCGGCATCAAAGTATGGGATAACTGAAACTGGGTAAGATTATACAGTGCATACGTCTGATCCTTGGCAGCTGTCACACTGTTGCGGATGGCAAATCTGCCGTTTGGCAGTCTGTCAATTCTGGCATAATGACCGGTAGCGATATAATCAGCGCCTATTTCCATGCTTCTCTTCAGAAGTGACTCCCATTTTACGTACCGGTTACACGCAATGCAGGGATTGGGAGTCCTGCCCTTAAGATATTCCTCCACAAAATAATCAATGACCCGGCATTTAAATTCCTTCTTGAAATTCATCACATAATAAGGGATATCCAACGCTTGAGCTACTCTTCTGGCATCATCTACTGCACTCAAACCACAGCAGCCACCATTTTCTTCTTTGGCAGACTCTTCCTCATCCTGCCAGATCTGCATGGTTACACCGATTACATCATACCCCTGTTCCTTTAACAGATAGGCAGCCACGGAAGAATCTACTCCTCCGGACATGCCGACTACAACCTTTTTCTTCATACTTCTAGTACTCTTCCTCTTCTTCTCCATCGTGAATATCGGATTTCGGCTGAGACAACCCTTCAATCACAATTCCATTCTTCTGGGCATAATCCCAAAGAGCTGCATGAATTGCTTCTTCAGCAAGCAGGGAACAGTGTACCTTTACAGGCGGAAGGCCGTCCAGTGCCTCCATTACCGCCTTATTGGTCACCTGCATAGCCTCCTGCACGGACTTACCTTTCACAAGCTCTGTAGCCATGGAACTGGTAGCCACTGCTGCACCGCAGCCAAAGGTTTTAAACTTTACATCCTGAATAATCTGATTTTCATCAATATCCAGAAAGATTCTCATAATATCACCGCACTTGGCATTACCAACAGTACCTACACCACTGGCGTTTTCTATTTCTCCCACATTACGTGGATTCTGAAAATGATCCATTACTTTTTCACTGTACATATTATTGTCCTTTCCGATTGGCCAGACGGTAACTTCTGTTTCTGCTGACCATCTGATACACTTTTTGAATCTCTATACTGACTCCTTATTATGTTTCACAAAATCCTCATACAAAGGAGACATACTCCGCAGTCTCTCAATAATTGCCTTCAGATTATCTACTACAAAATCCAGCTCTTCCTTCGTATTTTCTTCTGAAAGCGTCAGTCTCAGAGATCCATGAGCCTCTTCATGCTTCATACCGATGGCGAGGAGAACGTGGGACGGATCCAGAGAACCGGAGGTACATGCAGATCCGCTGGAAGCACAGACACCTTTCATATCCAGCATGATCAGTATAGACTCTCCTTCTACAAACCTGAAGCTGAAATTCACATTATTAGGAAGTCTTCTGGTTCTGTGTCCGTTCAGTTTACAATAAGGAATCTCATTCTCTATTCTTTCAATCAGATAGTTTCTAAGCTTTGTTTCTTTGGCAATCTTATCATCCATAATTCTAAAAGCCCGATCAGCAGCTGCTCCCAGCCCAACGATACCGGGTACATTTTCTGTACCGGCTCTCCTGCTTCTCTCCTGAGCTCCTCCGTGCACAAAAGAACGAATCTTTATCCCTGTACGAATATATAAAAATCCGGTTCCTTTCGGTCCATTCAGTTTGTGCCCGCTGGCACTGAGCATATCAATTTTTAACTCATTTACATCAATAGGAACCTGTCCGAAGGCCTGTACAGCATCTGTATGAAACAGTGCACCGTGTGCTTTCGTGATGGCAGCCAGTTCTTTAATAGGCTCAATGGTTCCGATTTCATTGTTGGCAAACATGACACTGACCAGGATAGTATCCGGTCTGATAGCTGCTTCCAGATCCTCAGGGTGTACCAGACCATCTGCATCCACATCCAAATAAGTAATTTCAAAACCTCTCTTCTCCAGATACTCACAGGTATGCAGAATAGCATGATGCTCGATTTTGGTAGTGATAATATGATGTCCTTTAGAAGCATAAGCTTCTGCCGCGGCTTTCAGAGCCCAGTTATCAGACTCAGAACCGCCCGCTGTAAAATAGATTTCTTCCTGCTTGGCTCCCAGCTTGTCTGCGATAATCTTTCTGGCATCAGTTATTGCTTTCTTACTGGCTGCACCAAGCCCATAGATGGAACTGGGATTTCCATAATTTTGAGTAAAATAAGGTAACATTGCATCCACTACTTCAGGTGCTGTCTTCGTGGTTGCTGCATTGTCTAAGTATATCATAAAAGCCTCCTTTAATTCCTACCAATTTACTAAGAATTGACATTTCCACTATAGCACCAGACTACGGTTCTGTCAACACACTCTTTTGAATATATTTATCTAAAACGATGCTTTTGCGGTAATTGCATGCAGAAAATCAAACGCCATCCACTGATTACAGGAACTATCATTCTGACCATGACCGGTCTTGTCAGCCGACTCATTGGCTTCTTCTATAGAATATATCTCTCCCGGCTGTTCGGGGAAGAAGGGATGGGAATCTATCAGCTGATCAATCCTGTGCTGTCATTATCCTTTTCCCTTACAGCAGCCGGTTACCAGACTGCTGTCTCCAAACTGGTAGCTGAGAAAACAGCCAGACAGGAAAAGCATACTTTCCGGCCCCTGTTTGCAGCGCTCAGTATTTCCATTCCTTTGTCTCTCTTATGCAACTTTATTATATATTATTTTTCGGAAGAGATAGCCTCCGTTCTTCTTCAGGAGACCCGCACTGCTCCCATGCTGCGCATCCTCTCCTTTTCCATTCCTGTGGCCTCCGTTCATTCCTGCATTAACGGATATTTCTATGGCATCAAAAAGACCGGTGTTCCGGCTGCCACACAGTTCATCGAGCAGTGCATCAGAGTAGGCAGTGTCTATTGGCTTTCTTGCCGGGTACTGGCAAAAGGAAACAATCTGACCATCAATGTTGCAGTTCTGGGACTGGTTCTGGGTGAAATCGGTTCCATGCTGGTATCACTGTTTTCCATGTACATGGTACTTTATCGTACCAGCCACGTTCATGTCAGAGACGATTTCAGAACTGTTTCATTTCATCCAAACAAGACCTATGCTCCTACCGGAGTATACGGTCCTCTGATGAGCATGGTTCTGCCGCTCACCGCCAACCGGATCGTCCTGAATCTGCTGCAAAGTCTGGAGTCCGTATCTATCCCTGCAAAACTCCGTCTATACGGCTACGATACCGCAACCGCTTTAAGCGTATACGGTGTTCTTACCGGCATGGCTATGCCGCTGATTTTCTTCCCAAATGCATTGACTAACTCAATCTCTGTCCTTTTACTTCCTATGATATCGGAAGCCTATGCTTTGGGAGACATGGATAAAGTAAAAAAATACACCCTACAGACCGTCAGATTTTGCATTCTGTTAGGCTTTGCCTGCATGAGTGTATTTCTTCTGACAGGACGTTTTATCGGGGGCACTATGTTCCACAGCGAACTGGCCGGCCACTTTATCCTTACCTTAAGCTTCCTTTGCCCATTCCTGTATCTGGACACCACACTTTCCAGCATCCTGCAGGGACTTGGTATGGCAGGACATATTTTTGTAATGAATGTCATAAGCCTTATGCTTCGCCTGGCATTCGTCTTCTATGTCATACCCAAATTCGGTATTACAGGCTATCTCTGGGGCATCCTGGCCAGCCAGATTCTGTTAAGCATCCTTTACCTGAGCTGCCTTTTATTCAGCAGGAAACGCCTTGGCAATATCAGATCAGTCTCTGATCGTTGATTACCAGCCAGAATTGCAGTCCCAGCTTTTCCGCTGCTTTCCGGCAGAGAATCATACGATTCAGAAAGATTTCGAAATAATCCATCACTGCACACATTTCCGTATCAACTTTTAGCCTCAATTCAATGTGGGAATCCTTTACCACCTGAACTTCACTTTCTTTCACGGAATAGTTGACACGATCATGAATATCAAAGCTTGCAAAATCCTGGTTGCGCACTCTGGTATATCTTACATCAGTCTTATCGGCCAGAATCAGTGCCGCAGCCACAGGATTTACAGGAAACGCCGTGGACTCATCATGATTGCCGATAGCTGTAATAATGGTAGCAATATCCTCCGGGTCTGCTCCCATGTTGTCCAAGATACGAAAAGCCATGACTGCTCCTGACTGGGCATGGTCGACACGATTGACTACATTGCCAATATCGTGTAAGTACCCTGCTATCTGTGCAAGCTCAGCCTCCCGCTCACTGTATCCCAACGTCAAAAGTATATCCTTTGCCACCTGCGCGACCTTGGTTACATGAGCAAAACTATGTTCCGTATATCCAAGCGCAATCAGGGACTCATCCGCTTTGCGGATATAAGTTTTGATGATCTGGCTGCTCTTAATTTCTTCAAATGTTATTTTCATCGACCTTCCTCCATCTGCTGCCCGTTCTCCTCCCGCCAGTTTCTATTGGCGCTATCTACTCAGATTCTTTTCCATTATTTAACTCCTCTAACAGTTTACTTTGTTCCGGTAAGAATGTCAATTACAAATAGCCAAAGTCATTTGATGACTCCGGCTATTATGCAATGTGAAAATCCCCTTATTTAATTTCCGATTCTAAGGCTGATGCCAGTTTTTGAAGTGCCTCAGCCAAAACCTTTCTCGGGCAGGCAATATTGATCCGCTGAAAACCGTCCCCTACTTTGCCGAACATGGAACCACTGTCCAGCCACAAACCGGCTTTATTGATAATGAGTTTATCCAATTCCCCTCCTTGCAGTCCATACTCTCTGAAATCAAGCCAGACAAGATAGGTGCCTTCCAGTTCCGTCATCTTGACCTTCGGAAGCTTTTCCTGTAAAAACGCTTTCGTATAGTCTGCATTTTCCTTAATATACTTAAGAACTGCATCCAACCATTCATCTCCATGTCGATATGCAGCTTCGCAGGCAGCCAGACCCGCTAAATTGAGCTGACTATAACCGGCTGCATTTACCCGTCTGCGAAACTTCTTTCTCAACTCCTCATTGGCAATAAAAATATTGGAAGTCTGCAGCCCCGCTATATTGAACGTCTTACTTGGCGAGGTACATACAATGCCGATTTCTTTATATTCTTCCTTGATACCGGTAAATACAGTATGCTTTCCCTTAAAAACAAAGGCAGAATGAATTTCATCACTTACCACGATTACTTTATGCTTCAGACAGATATCACCAAGCCGTGTAAGTTCCTCTCCGGTCCATACTCTGCCCACCGGATTGTGGGGATTGCAAAGTAAAAACAGTTTCACGTTTTCTTCCACAATCTTTTTCTCGAAATCCTCAAAATCGATGTGATATCTTCCGTCCGGACCCTGCACCAAATCATTTCTCACAATTCTTCTGTCATTATCTTCTATCACTTCAGAAAAAGGATAATAAACAGGCTGTTGTATCAATACAGCATCCCCTTCTTCTGTAAAGGCCTGAACTGCCATTGCCAGAGCAAATACCACACCCGGTGTCTTAATCAGCCATTCTTCGCTGACATCCCAGTCATAATGTCTCTTCAGCCAACTGCTCAAAGCATCAAAATATTCCTCTTTCCCTTCGCTATAGCCATAAATCCCATGATTGTTTATAGTATCCAACGCTTCTATAATATAAGAGGAAACTTTAAAGTCCATATCTGCTACCCATAAAGGAAGTACATCTTTGGGCTTTCCTCTTTTTTCAGCAAAGTCGTATTTAAGACTGTATGTATTTCTTCTGTCAACGACTGTGTCAAAATCAAGATTCTTTTCTCCCATATCTTATCCTTTCTCTGCTTTATTCCCGGCTGAATGCCTGTTCCAAATCATTGATCAAATCGTCTATGTTCTCAATTCCTACAGAAAGTCTCAAGACTCTGTCATTGATACCGTTCTTTGCCAACATTTCCGGCGGTACATCAGCATGGGTCTGTGTAATCGGATAGGTAATCAAGGTTTCCACACCTCCAAGACTTTCTGCAAACTGTATCACTTTGACGTTCTCCAATGTCTGCTGCACAAGCTCTTTCGATGATACTTCAAAGGTAAGCATCGCCCCAAATCCACTGGCCTGTTTCTTCATGGTAGAATGACCAGGATGTTCAGGCAATCCAGGATAGATGACCCTTACCACTTCCGGTCTTCCTTTCAGCCACTCGGCAAGCTTACCTGCATTTTCCTGTGCTCTTTCCAATCTGACAGCCAGTGTTTTAATTCCTCTTATAATCAGCCAGCTGTCCAAAGGCGCCAGCCCTGCTCCTGTGGTCTTGAAAATATAGCGGATTCTCTCTGCAATTTTCTCGTCAGCTGTAACAGTAAACCCTGCCAGCGTATCGTTATGACCACCCAGATATTTAGTTCCGCTATGTACAACGATATCAGCTCCCAGTTTGAGCGGATTCTGAAAATACGGTGACAAAAAGGTATTATCTACAATCAGCAAAAGGTTATGTTTCTTTGCTGCCTTGGAAACCTTTTGAATGTCAATCACGTTCATCATCGGATTTGTCGGTGTTTCCAGATAAACTGCTTTGGTGCGCTCTGTAATATAAGGCTCTATCTCTTCCTCACACAGATTTACTCTGGTAATCTCAATCCCGTTTTTCTTGCTGATATTCAGGAACAATCTCACGCTTCCGCCGTATAAATCCTCATCTACAATCAACTGGTCACCGGGCTGAAACAATTCCATCACTGCTGAAATCGCTGCCATACCGCTGGAAAATGCTACAGCATCAATGCCGCCCTCCAGATTTGCAACAACTTTTTCCAACTGTTCTCTTGTTGGATTCTGCAGTCGGCTATAGTCATAACCGGTGCTTTTTCCCAGTCCCACATGTGCGAATGTGGCCGACTGATAAATTGGAAAACTGATTGCTCCCGATGTATCACAGGTACCTTCTCTTTTATCCAAGTGCAAACACTTGGTCTCTATACTATGTGCCATATCACGCCTCCGCCTTTTATCTTATTATTCCTATGCGTTTACTATGGTATGAATTATACTAATTTTTTCTCAAATGCGCTAATTCCTAAAAAATATGGCTTGCTATAGTTTGAAACTATAACAAGCCATCTCCGCTTTCAATACTGCTTACAGTACTTTTTCCTTATATTTCTGCAATTCTTCAATATACTTTTCCCCCAAAATACTGAGCGGCATCTTCTTGTGCTTAATATATCCTATGGTCATGGTTTCTTCCGTATTGAGCGGTACCGCAGCATATTCATCTCCATTCAGTTCCGAACAGATAATTCCGGAACATAATGTGTATCCGTTCAATCCCACCATAAGATTCAGCAGTGTTGCTCTGTCATCCGCTTTAATGATTTTTTTGTACTCAAAAGTGCTCAACACCTCTTCCGCAAAGTAAAAGGAATTATTATCCCCCTGTTCAAAAGAAAGGCACGGATACTGCTGCAAATCCTCCAAATCAATAACATCCTTTGCTGCCAATGGATTTCCTTTGCTCAGATACACATAAATTTTGCAATCGAACAAAGGAATAAACTCCAGTTCATTTTCCTTCAAAATCTTGCTAAGGAATTTTTCATTGAACTCATTTTTATAAAGAACTCCTATTTCACTTCTGTTATGACGAACGTTCTCAATCACTTCACTCGTCCTGGTCTCATGAATCGCAAATTCATATTCATCCATGCCAAACTTCTTGACCAACTGAATAAATGCTTCTACCGCAAACGTATAATGCTGCATGGACACGCTGAATTTCTTTCGAAATGTTGCATTTTCCACATATCGCTCTTCAA
Source organism: Lachnospiraceae bacterium (assembly GCA_017465845.1). Taxonomy (GTDB): domain Bacteria; phylum Bacillota; class Clostridia; order Lachnospirales; family Lachnospiraceae; genus Acetatifactor. Next base: position 17,154 of record JAFTVH010000160.1, read on the forward strand.
TCAGACGATAATGATCCAGCATCTGACGGGCATAGCCCAGAAACTCCTCGCCTTCCGGCGTAATAACAATACCCCTGTTGGAGCGGGCAAAAATCTCTGTATGTATTTCGTTTTCCAGATCTTTTATGGTATTAGAAAGGCTGGGCTGCGTGATAAATAATTCTGCGGCTGCCTGATTCATGGATTTGTGATCTGCAATCGCTACCGCATATCTTAATTGTTGTAATGTCATATATCTTCTCTTCCTTCTATCTTTGTGTAATTTTATACTACTTCTCACTTTTCCGATTGTCAACAGATTCTTTCTATATATTAACTGTCAAAGTGATTCTATTTAGGATTGTTATTATCTTTGATGCTGCCGTCAATAAAGGTTCTGGGAGCATACCCATTAGATTGATAACTGAGAATCCGCTGGAAACGCTCCAAGGCTTTTTGGGGATTTACACAGGCAAGACAGTCCGTATCGCTTGTCATATCTCTATATCCGTTATGGCGTACTCTTGCCCAGTGTGAACCCATATTGGTTTGAAATTTAAGCCATTCGAACATTTTATTAAGCTCTTCATCCGGTGTTTCTGTTGAAACCTGCGCTGTCTCCTCCGCAAACTTCTTTAATACTGCTGCTTTCTCTACATCAAAGCCTTCCGGTACTGTGTACCGCTTACGCATATCTTCCATATCTTCATAGCATCATATAGCCATAGGCAATCTTTTTTCCTCCTTCTCCAAATGTGACTGTGCGAGGCGCAATCTGTAAGTCGACCCAGACGCTTTGGCAAAATTACGGGAAACATATGATGACTGCATTAGCCCAAGCGTTCGATCACTTCCAATGGCACTTGCGCAGATCAGTTCCAAAACAGGAACGAAATATTATATCATTATCGATGAATGGGATGCATTGTTTCGCGAAGCGAAAGAAGACGAGGGAATCAATTATAATACAAAGAGTAAGAAACACGAGTGTCTTATTGAGAAAAATAACTAACGTAATCGTCGGTTGGCTGGGCATATAGAATTAAATATTTAAAAATCTATATGCCCAAAATCTCCTGCAGCTAATAGCTGCATTCACGTCCAAAATATTTTTTAGGTGATCAAAGTTATTACCTCTTGTACCTTCCAGTTCTTAGCCGGAAGAATCATTGCACTCTCCCCAACAATTTCGCTGATAATGCGCAGTTCCAATTGCTGCCTGTGCTTGAAATGAGCTATCATATCCTGAAAATCTTTATATCCATGCTGCATTCCATATGGAGAGTGTATTAAATATTCCAGCATCAATGGATACCATATTTCATTTCCCTGATTATCACTGCGTTCTTTTCTAATGATTTTTATAGTTTCTTCCAACTGATCACTATACAAATACAACAGGAGAAATTGCTCTTTGTTGATACTTCCGTACAGTTCACGATAGAATTCTACAATTTCATCATCACTTAACTGATGAAATAAAATCAAATCCTCTATGATGTTTTGGAAAAAAGAACATTCAAACAGATAACCGTTTTCCGAAAATTTCTGATACCTCGAAATAACAATTTCTTTCAGCTCCTGTAACGATTTTCTTCCGTTGTATATCTCAAATTTTTCTGCTTCCCTGTGAAAATTCGGAATATCCGTAATAATCTTCGTGTAAGAAACAATATATTTATCATCTTCTTTCACAGTATTCTTTATAATTTCTTCCCGAATAGACTCGTAAGCTTTCAGCAGCTGATCATACTCTTCTTTCGTCATCCAGGTACACCATGCCAGGTCAATCGGTGAATAATCGCCCTCCCAACAAATGTGTAATTCCGGGATTTCTGCACTAATACTCCTTAACAATGTAGATTTTCCCATCCCCTGGATTCCTTCAACAAAAATATTTTTCATATATTTCCCATTCCTTCGTCAATGTGAATGATTTCCTCCGGTTATTAGTCATTCATAGTACGATACTCCACCGGTGTCATCCCATATATCTTCTTAAACTGTCTCGTAAAATGCTCCACATTCTGATATCCTGCCGCCTGGGATACCGCCTCCACAGTCTGATTCCCGTTGCGAAGCAGTGTACGCGCCTTGTTCATCTTTATGCCGGTTACGATTTCCCCGAAGGTCTTTCCCGATTTCTCCTTGATGTATTTGGAGATATAGGGCTCGGATAAATGAAATTCCTCCGCCATATCAGTAAGCGTCACCGTCTGATAATTTGCCTGCATATAATTCTTCATGGCAATATAGCGTTCATCCTGCACAGCCTCTTCTTTGCGGTTTTCAAGCATACGATTCACTGCACTCACAAGAGCACTGATAGAAGCCTTGATAATGTCCTCATCTGTTCCCACACCCCAATACATATGTCCTTCGTACGTAATGCCTACATAAGCCATCGCTTTGGAAGAGGAACCTCTGGAAAGTGCATGCTCCTCATACTGGCTGAGTTCAAAGCTCACATCAAAGTATTGCTTGATAATATTGCAAACAGCATCCAGACGCCCGTTTCCGTTAGCCATTACTTTGCGGATGCGGTCCTCCTGGGTAATGGTGGCTTCTGCCCAAATACCGTCCACCTGTTTGAAATGGCACTCTTTGATACTAAAATAAGGATGCCAGTTCACATAGTTTTCTTTAAATATCTCATAAACCCACTGAGGTGACAATTCCTTGTGTTCTTCGTCCGAAACCTGCTTCACAAGATAGCCAAGCTCTTCCCGCATTTTCTCCGGTACGGTGATTCCAAAATTCTGCTTCAGGATATAGGAAACGCCGCCTTTGCCGGACTGGCTGTTGATGCGGATAACATCTTTTTCATATGTTCTGCCCACATCTTTGGGGTCAATAGGCAGATAGGGTACCGTCCACATCTCGGAATTCTTCGTTTCTCTGTAGCTCATGCCTTTGGCAATTGCATCCTGATGGGAACCGGAAAAAGCGGAAAATACAAGGTCTCCTGCATAGGGCTGTCTTTCGTGTACGTGCATTCCCGTAAATTTCTCATAGGTGCTTCTAAGCTTCGGCATATCAGAAAAATCAAGCTCCGGATCCACGCCGTGGGAATACAGATTCATGGCAAGTGTCACGATATCCACGTTTCCGGTGCGCTCTCCGTTTCCGAATAAAGTCCCCTCGATACGGTCAGCTCCCGCCAATACGCCAAGCTCCGCGTCACTGATACCGCTGCCTCTGTCATTGTGAGGATGTAAGCTTAAAACAACAGCCGGTCTGTATTTCAGATTCTTATGAATATACTCCACCTGTGTAGCAAACACATGGGGCATAGCACACTCCACTGTGGTTGGAATATTGATGATCACTTTATTTTCCTCAGTAGGCTGCCAGACATCCAGCACAGCGTTGCACACATCCACAGCATAATCCACTTCCGTTCCCGGAAAGCTTTCAGGACTGTATTCAAAAGCAATATTACCCTCCGTCTTCTCAGCCAGCTGCTTTAACAATCTTGCACCTTCCACTGCAATCTGCTTGATTTCCTCCTTACTCTTCTTAAAAACCTGCTCGCGTTGG